>CALMNJ010000081.1 GCA_937868675.1 uncultured Bacteroidota bacterium
GCTTGGCCGGCTTTGGTGGAGGGTTGTTCTAATGTTGTTGTGTGGGTTTTTTTGGCGGGTCTTTTTTTTTAGATTCATTTGAGCCCCCTTTAAAATCTTCATTTGCTTTCGATTCTGGTGCCTGTTGTTTCTTTTCTGGCTCCTTTTGTTTTGGAAGCAAATCAAGACATAGGCGACTCTTTAAATTATTGCCAAAGGCTTTTAATCGCTCCATTGAGTTCTCAATAATTGTTGCTTTGGGGTTAGGTTTTACAATGTCAACCATGTTGCTTGATGCCATTAAGCCAATTCCAAGGGTTCGTAAATTGTCATTTCGGATTTGATGGCCATAGGCGGTGAGAAGAATCCCCGCCGGTAACGATAAACGGCCAAGAATAGCAGCAGAAGCCCCTCCACCAAGCACTGCTATTCCAGCATCTAACGCAACGTCAGATACAAGTTGCATTATGTTTATTTTTTTATCTTCTGTCTGTGGATTTTGTTGGTAATGACTATCGCCTTTTTCAAATCCGAAAGTCCTTCTGGCCCTTTCTTCATATTGATTTTTTGATTCCATATGTCTTTTATTACAAAATTAGCCACACAATGGGTGGCGGTTTGGGTTCATGCACTTACAACGCCTGATTCAAGGTGATTTTTAAGCCCCCATTTATTTATTTATAATCAATTTGCTTGTTAAGACCTTGGATTTATAGCTACACAATACGTTTTGTCGGATTCACTCCGAAAAATATGCTGTCTAAACCCTCAATGGTGGATACAACTGGGATAAATGGGGGTATTCCGGGATATGGCGGGATACCCGGAGATACCCCGAGGCACCCGGAACGGGTTTAATTATCCCATAACTTTCGCTAAATAGTTCCAAATAGGTTCAGAATCTATTTTGAATGGGCCGTATAGTGATTGAATGAGGCCGCAATACCTTTAAATACCTGCGTTATCGTTTTTAACCTAGTCTATACCTATGTTAGCCTGTTGGAATTGATTTATTACACGGTTTTGTTTTGTGCAATAGGGCTTTCAATCATTATTTATAGCCAACAACACACGGTTAAGGAATTGTGAAAGCGTTTTAAGGTTTTCGGGTGTCTGATACAAATTAAATTTACTTAGCTTTTGCCGAAGGGTATGCTGGCTGTAGCCGGTTAATATCTCAAAGGCCCTGCCAGCATCCTGCCCGGTGAGGTATTCATCCTTTAAAAAAGCACGCTCGTGTTGCAGGTAATAAAGCAACAGAACTGTTTGCTCCTGATTGAGGCATGTAAAGTTGTCTTTAGGGCCCCGCTCCACTTTACCTCGGCTTAATCTTTTAGTGTCTGTTTCTGTGGCTTTGGTGCTATCCGAAGTTTTGGGCGACATTGGCCCTCTCTCAAGCAACAGGTAATCACGTCTCATTTCCAAAGCCTTTCGGGAATAGGTAATAAAGTCAAAAAAGTCCGATTGTGTAGGCGCATGAAACGGAAGAGGAACGTTATCCCAAACGACATTAAAGTAATGTGACTTTTCTGCAAAGATGAGATCGGAACCAAAATACAGGTACATTTTAAGTTGGCGGTAAAAACTAAGCTGGTTTCCGTGTTTTTTCAAAAACTCAAGTTCATGGTTTTTATAAGGTTCCCAGTATTCATGGGATGGGTTTTTCAGATAGTTTTCTCCTAAATCAAGGCATCGTAGAACGTGATCTGTAAATTCCAGGCTTAACTCCTCTGATAGGTTATTCAATGCCGTATTAAAATCATTAACAAAAAACACTGCCAGTAGTTGCCCTTTTTTGTCAAGCCAGTGAGCTGGATTTATTTCCCCTTGTGGCTTTTGCCCCATGTCATTTTGGCCTGAACCGTCATTTTTAGCAGTATCCATACGTTGAATATTATCGCATTTCTAAGGTAATAATTATCGGCTTATCCATTCGTGTTTGCTTTAGGTCTGAAATAGAAATTAGGCATAATACCGCTCAATTTAGTTACGAGGGTACTTGTAACTGGCAGGTTAAATTAGGATTATCAAAGTAACTTGTTTTGCTGGGTAGCGTATAATACAAATTGACAAAGCCCGTTAAAAAACATAAGAACAAAATGTTACTGCTTAAAGTCCAATTTTTGCCGTTCGTTGAATATGCTCACGGCTCAATGGAAAGGCTGCCACCGATTGTAACCAAATGAAAGACCTATGATACAAAACCTGAACAAAGGCCAGGACGTAATTTACTCAGGGCCACTTTACAAAAAGGAAATTACCGGATTGTTAGGTGTAAGCATGCACACCGCTAATTTATGGCTAAATGCCATTGCCGACCGCTTGGGTGAACCTGTGGGGAGGGTTTACAGTATCAGGCAGGTAAATATTATCATTGACGAGTACGGTTCTAAATGCGCTTATGCCGACAGGCAGGAGGAAAAAAAGGAAGCGGGCGAAACACCTGATTAGAATTTCTGTGTTCGCCCGCTTTTACTTTTCATGATAGCCGTCTTCAAATCCGTTTTCGGTTTCTCAGGCTTTGCATGAATTTCAGGACTTCCGTTTTTTTGAACAGTATCTTACGACCTATGCGATAAAATGGCAGTCCCCTCTTTTTATATGCGTGTATACTTACTTTTGAACAGCGCAGAAACTTTGCCAGCCCGGATATATCGAAGTGTTCTTCGCTTTCGGTTTGATTGGGCTTGCTGTTGACTTGCACCAGCTCATTTAGTGATTCTTTAACCAGATCTCTGGTTAATGCCGCAAACTCACCGATGGTAAGCGAGTAAAGCGGCTTGGATTCCAGGTACATAGTATTCCTTTCTTTGATTAAATAGCCTGTTTGGGCCTATTTTTTGTTGGTTTTATTGTGTTTTACTTTTGTTATGTTTTGATTCCTTTCTTTAATATGCCAGCCTCCTTTCAGTTTAATTGCTTTGAGAATGAACCTGCCCTTTTAACAGGATTGCCATTAACAACAGCCGTTAAATAGTGAAACGCAACTTCAGTGCAAAAGGATGTGTCGGGCTGGGCCCGAAATGATACCCCGATTTTTTTGTAGAAAGTTTCCAAAAAAAACACGGCATTTTTTGCCATGAATCGGAAACCGCATTTGTTTTAATGCCTCGTATTCTTCCGTTCCCGATTAAGCTCTTCCTCAGCCAGAGCAATATCCTTTCTTATCAGGTCAAGTGCAGGGAGTAATTTTATGGAATCAAACAGGTTATAAACATATTGAAGGTCGGTTAAGCTTTTTTCAGGGCCACTTAATTTGTCCGGGGCCAGCTTAAAGCGCTTGTATATCCCTGAATTTTCGATTTTGTCAAGTGGTTCAGCAAAGAGGTGATGTGCGAACTCAGCGAGTTTAGCACGGTTGCTGTTAGCCTTGTAACCAAGACAAAGCATTTGGTAATAGTAAATCAGTGTTTGGCGATTGCGCGTATAACCTTTCTCGGCGGCGGCTTTTTCTCTCAATTCTTTTGAACTCTTGTTTGCATCTGTCAGTTGCAATTGATCGGGTTGATGCAATTGGGAATCTGGTGGCGTTAGGTATAAATGGTCAATGAGGCGGTCAAAATGCACTAATAGGTTGTTAGCCCAATATTCGTACTCTTCTATGTTAAAAATTGGTTCCCGGATATTTAGACGCTCAAAGAGAATTTTTAACCTGAATTCGTTTTTAGTAAGATAATAGTCAAGTCTCAGCTCCATAAAGGGCTTCATTTTGTCCCGGAACCGTGCAAGTAAATGCTTACGTATAAAATCGTCTTCATCGAAAAGACGGGTTTCAAAATACTCGTTTGGTGGCACTGCGTTGAAAACACCAATTGTAAACTCCTTGAGTTTTTCAGCCATGTAAAGGTTATCATCAAAACCGGTAATTGGTCTGGTGGCTTCCTTCAAATCTAAAATAAAGTGACTACCGAGGGTTATTAATAGTTCTTTCCTGATTTTCATATACGTCTTTCGGGCTTAACCCTAATTTACGAAATTTTTTGAAAAAGGTTATTGGAGGGGTAATCAGGATACTAAATATAAAGCTCCGAGGGGTTGTAGTTCTTAAATGTCGCCAGCCACAAGTAAGCATCATTGGTGTTAGTGAAAATCTGTTGTGGATAATCCAACTTGCTTAAAGTTTGGAAAAATTTGAGCAGTCCGGCTTTTAATACTCCAGAAACCACTATGGCCCGCGCTCTTGTTTTTTGAGAAGAATCCATTTGGGCAGCTTTGTTTTTTGCTTCTTTGGTAAGGTTCCACTTACCTCTGGCATCAAATAACTTCAAAGCGGGTTTGCCTTCTGCCATGCTCTTCACTACCAACGAAAGGTCAATTATATCATATTTGTCCACTATACCGCAATCCTTCATCACAATATGTATTATCCCATGCTCATCCTTTCTCACCTTAGCAATTCGTGTTTCGACAGGATTTACATACTTAATACTCATTTGTTGGAATGTCAGGCGATTTAATTAACCGGTCAAATAACCGGATAATTATGTATGATTGCAAATAGAGGGTTACTTCTATCCCCTGTTTACAACTCACTCTAAAACAGAGTTCTTTTCTATTATCTAACTGGAAAATAAAGATGCAACATGCTATAAATTGTAGCAAAACCTCGGGCTAAACAAGTTTAGATTTGCAATGTGAAGTTGGTTTTAAAACTACCCAAAGGCAAGGCTCCTTTTATTGGTATTCACTTTGATGATGAAAGTGAGGGCCAAAAGCTTCATGCAGAAATGGTGGATGAACACCGTATGAAAGAGTATGAGGTTTATATTGAGGTCATGGATGACCATTTAAATTTAAGGGTTGCATGTCGTGAAACAGTCAATGTGTATTTCTACAATAATCTCTTTATTGAGGCAGAAAAATTAACCTCATGGATTTATATGACCAAACACTCCACAGAGTTTACTTTTGGGCATATTTTCACACATTTAGATAAGGACACCTTGATTAAAACAAGGTTGCGAAACCCATTTTTTCTCAGGATTAACAAACTAACTATGTTCTTTAAAGAAGATGTTTCAGAACTACCAGGCGTTAGGTTCAACTACAGGAACTGGTAGTCAATATGCCTTGAAATATCAAAGTTTGATAAAATCAAAAAGCGCCCAAATTCATGGTGCGCTTTTTATAATAAGTTCGGATAACAAATCAACAGTCGAACTAAGTTAAACAATTATTATTTACCAAACACTTTTTGCATTTCATCGGCTTTAAGACTATCTACAACCTTATAATAGCGCTTGGCAGTTTTAAAATCCTTGTTGCCTGTAATGGCCATTGCTGTTAAGAGGCTACCTCCTTTGGCCAAAAAATTGGTCATAAAGGTCTTTTTACTCATGTGAAAAGTGATTACTTCGCATAAGGGAGAAGTATCAGCAATGCGTTTGGCCCCTCTGAATTTAGTTTGCTGAACCTTACGGTTCAATCCAACTAAACCAAAAAGCTCTTTGAGGTAGGCATTTGTTTTCACCAATGAAATAACAGGCAAACAGCCGGGTATTTTGCCCTCGTATTTTTTTAAAATTTGGCGGGTGTACCTGTTTAAAGGAATCGTGTTAACCTGTCCTGTCTTAACTACCCGGTATAAAATGTAATCATTTTGGATATGTTCTGGTGCAAGAGCCTCTAAATCCGAAAAGCGCATCCCTGTAAAGCATCCGAAACAAAACACATCGCGAACCTGTTCCAACCTCCCATTTTTTTTAAGGTCATGGTTAAATAAGGTAATTAGTTCCTCATAATTCAGAAATATTATTTCAGGCTCCTCCGTAAGCTTTTTAAAGCTCTTCTTATTAAAATCCATGTTACTGTTATAGCCCCTTTCTGTCGCCCAATTCATAAAGGCTTTTAAATCCTTAATCAGTTTCCCGGTATAGCCATTCCCGTATTTTTTCTCGTCAAAGCAGTAAGACAGAAAGGAATCGTAAAACGCCTGATTAATGTTTTTAAAGGATAAGCGGGTACGGGTATCTTTGGCAAATTCCCCAATGATATTAAAGCCGGATTTGATCGAGCGAATGGTGTTTGCACTTTTGGTTAAGCGCGAACTTTCCAGGTACTCAGGCAAGCAATCCAAAAAGTCCTTTACTGCTTTTTTTGGCTTGGCTCCCCTCATTCGTTCCTTAAACTCGTCTAAATCAAGTTCATCACCCATCACTGTAGCCTGTTGCTGTATTTCCTCTGCCCTTGCCTTGAGTCTGTTCAGTTCCCGATTTATTTCTGCTGAGTTTTCAGCCTTGCGTATTACCCGCATAGCTGATTCATCCCACAAATGTGAGTCAACACGAAGTCCGGTATAATACTGCAACCTTTTACCACCAATGCTATAAAATAACAGGATTGGTACATTGGAGGTCATAAGCTGGCCAGTCTTCTTGTCCTTTCTTTTTTCAAGGTAAAACTTGGCTTCTGTAATCATACTTTAACCTTTCTTTACATACAAATATACATACAATAAAGGAATAATTCTGTAAAACCTTCTAAAATCTGGTTTAATTCAAAATGGCTCATAATCCTCACTATATAAGGGTTTAGCTAACTTTAATTAATTTCGACTAACTTTTATTAATCCTTAAAAATAGTCCCGCCGGGACCACCGGAAAACAAAATCCCCTCTGTTAAATTCCGGAGGGGATTTTTAGCTTCGGAATAATTGCAAAACGGATCGGCAAATTTAAACGCTCAAATTGTCGTGCGTTCAATTTCTCATTCGAACCTGCACCAAAAACAGATCGGGTAACTAATCGGTGCACAATTATGACAATGCGAGCGAACATTCCGGCGTGTACACCCAGATGATTATACCCATTTGTATTATCCTGAATGTCATGATCCAAGTTTTTAAGTGTCTGAACGTTAAATCGTAAATAAGATTAAGGTATCTCGAACGGGCTCGAAAACAAAATGGTGCTTTTTGCCCTGAACATATCCCAAAATCCCAGTTTTAATTTATAGCCTGACGGCAACTGCCTTTCTTTTAAAAGTATATAGGCTAAATACCGGATCTTCCAGTTGGGATCGCGGATTTTATCTGCCATTTTTTCGATTATGGAAGCGTGTTTGAGCTCATTGCCCTCTGCAACCCAATCGGAAAGAAACCAAAGCACCCGGTGCCGCAGGCCATCGAGCGGACTGTCGAGCTCCCCGGCCAGCAGGCTAATTATGCGCTGGGCATACGGTGCGTTTTTATTCCCGAAACAAAATCCAACATCAAGGCAGCTTGTGTACAAAAACGGATCTGCTGATGTTTTTGCTCCTTCAATGATTCGTTTAAATTCGTCGTAAATAAAGTCGCCCCAGGTTTCGGTATCTTTTGCCAGCGCTTCATATACGAGTTCGAGGGTACAAAACTGACCAGGTTCCGTTCTATGACAAAAATTAATAAGTTCTGTTTTATTGCTATTTGCAAATAACAGAATATCGTCTAAAAGTTTCTCCTGCTCGGCTTTGCTTAGGTCGAGATACTTGTCCTGTTCCTTATCCGATTCAAGGAAGTCTATTACATTTTTCATATTAATTCATGGCAGAGGTGGCGAAGTTCATAGAATATCATCTCATGGTTTACTTACTTCCATCCGAAAAAGTAACATTTTGTAATTTCTTTTACAACAAATATGTATAGCATCCGGTTGTTTTGATGAGTCCCCAAACCACACCGCGTTTTGGCTTTCGGGGCAGGGGGTTTGCAAATACAGAATTTGCGTGCTTGGGTGCTTTGCTCTGTTATTAAAATACAATTGATGGCCGCCAGGCGCGCCACAGTTGCAATATTTGATTAAATTTGGCCTTCTTAATGCAGCCTAATATTATAGCGCTTTTGCCCGATCACGTGGCCAACCAGATTGCCGCCGGTGAGGTGGTGCAACGCCCCGCCAGCGTGGTAAAAGAATTGCTCGAAAATGCCATTGATGCCGGAGCCACACAAATAAAGCTGATTGTGAAGGACGCGGGCAAAGGCATGATTCAGGTAATTGATAATGGCAAAGGCATGAACGCCCTTGATGCCCGCATGTGCTTTGAGCGCCACGCCACCTCCAAAATCAGCAGCGCCGACGATCTCTTTAGTCTTACCACCAAAGGGTTCAGGGGTGAAGCTCTGGCGAGCATTGCTGCCGTAGCACAGGTTGAGCTCAAAACCCGGCAGGAAGGCGATGAGGTTGGCCAGCAGGTCGTGATTGAGGGCGGCAAGTTTGCATCGCAAAACGAATGCAGCACGGCCAAGGGAACATCATTCACCGTAAAAAATCTTTTCTTTAATATCCCCGCCCGACGCAATTTTCTAAAAAGCGATCAGGTTGAGCAAAAACACATTCTCGACGAAATAGAGCGCGTGGCCATTCCGCACACCGGTATCCATATTATTTTTCAGAGCAACGGCAATGAAATTTTAAATCTGCCGACCGGAAGCCTGATGCAACGCATTAAATCGCTACTGGGCAATTACATTCAAAAAGAGCTGGCTCCCATTGGTGAAGACACCTCGTTTGTAAAAGTGAGCGGCTATGTGAGTTTGCCCGAGTGGGCCATCAAAAATAAAAAAGAGCAGTTCTTTTTTGTAAACAATCGTTATGTCCGCAATCCGTTTTTAAATCACGCTATTTACGAGGCTTACAAAGATCTTATCAGCTATCAAAGCCATCCGCGTTATTTTATTTTTCTGGAGCTGGATCCAAAGCACATTGATATCAATATACACCCCACTAAAACGGAGGTAAAGTTTACCGACGACAAAACGGTGTATATGCTGCTCACCAGTGCCATTAAACGTGCGCTGGGTAAGGCCGGGGCCGCACCCTCGCTTGATTTTGAACAGGAGAGCAGTTTTAGCACCTTGCCCGAAAACAGAATTTATAAAGCCCCCGAAGTCAGCATCAATCCCTCTTACAATCCATTCCATGCTCCGGCATCTCCGGCAGTAACCACGCTGCAACGCAGCAACCGGCAAAACTGGGAAAGCATGTTTGAAGGATTTAAAACCATCGAAACGGAAATGCCCGCCGAGCAAAAACAGATTGAACCGGTGCGCGAAGAGGCGCTTCATTTCAATGTTTTTCAACTCCAGTCGCGTTACCTTGTAAGCACCTACCATAGCAATGTGCTTATTGTGGATCAGCAACGCGCCCACGAACGGGTGCTTTACGAACATTACCTGCGGGCCGTGAACCTGCAGCCCGTGCATTCGCAACAATTGCTTTTTCCTGAACAAATGGAATTGAGTGCAAAAGATTTTGTGCTTATCAAGGACCTCGACCATGAGTTTAAGCAACTTGGTTTTGATCTTGCTCCCTTCGGAAAAAACAGCGTGGTAATAAACGGAGTGCCTGCCGATTTGCAGGATTTTAAGCCAGGCCAAACCATTGAGAGCATTCTTGAAACGTTTCGCCTCAATACCATTGATGCGAAAATAGAAAAACGCGACAACCTTTGCCGCTCCATGGCGCGCAATACCGGAATTAAATATGGCAAACCGCTGGAAGAAGAAGAAATGACGCTGCTGCTTGAAAGCCTTTTCAGGTGCGAGAATCCACTCTATACGCCCTGGGGCAAACCGGTTATGATGGAGATTGGCTACACCGACATTGAAAAATTCTTTAAACGCTAAATGAACTTCCGGAACTCATACCGCCCATCAGGGTTTGGCGGACTTCCCCCGGTTACTCTCAATCTGCTTATCATCAGTGTGATTATGTATGTGACTACACTTATGCTGCATTTTGGGCCAGGGATTGATCTTAATAAATACCTTGCCTTACACCACCATCTTGCTCCAGACTTTAAAGTATATCAGTTCATTACTCACATGTTCATGCATGCCTCGCTCAACGAGTTTGGCAAGCCTGAACTTATGCACATTGGCCTTAATATGCTTGGACTTTTTATGTTCGGGCCCTGGCTTGAGGCCCACTGGGGTCCGGGACGCTTTCTGATATTTTACCTGGTGTGCGGTTTGGGCGCAACCGTACCCGAATACCTGATGATTAATGTCGAGGTGTATAAAGGCTTGGAGGCCTTTAACAACATGGCGCTATCGGCAAAAACTGCTGTTGAGCAGGCCCAGCTGATCGAGAGTAAATACAATTACATTGAAAGTTTGAACGGCATTCAGATGCTTGGAGCCTCCGGTGCGCTGTATGGTCTGCTGGGCGGCTTCGGGGTGTTGTACCCTGAGGTAACCCTGTTGCTTTTCTTCGTAATACCCATGAAGGCCAAATGGGCGGTGATTTTGTTTGGCGCTATCGAGCTGTTGTCTGGTTACTTTTTGAACGACCACGTGGCGCATTTTGCACATCTGGGCGGCCTTGCGATTGGTGTAATACTGGTGCTTTTGTGGAAACGAAGATCACATTGAGCCTGCGATGAACTTTTTAAAAAAAATAGCCGATACATTAAGGGAGCAGGGGGCCATGGCCCAGCTCATTATCATAAACATTGCCGTTTTTTTGGTACTTAACATTGCCATTCATGTGGCGCAAAGCGGCGCACTTCTGGCCATGCTCACACTCCCAATACAGGCGGGTGCATTCATATCCAGATTCTGGACGCTGTTTACTTACATGTTCACACATGTTGGATTGCTGCATCTGTTCTGGAACATGTTCACCCTTTATCTTTTTTGCCAGGTGTTTTTTATTTTGTTTGGCGATCGGAAGCTGCGGTATGTGTATGTGATGAGCGGCCTCAGCGGAGGCGCGCTGCTTTTAATCATGGGCATGATTTTTCCAGAATCTTTTGCTGATGCTTACCTGCTTGGCGCATCGGCGGCAGTGATGGGTATCGGTGCTATGATGGCCGTTTATACCCCCGATTACAGAGTTTATTTTTTTGGGATTCTTGAGATCCGTTTCAAATACTATTTCCTTATTTTGTTTGCGCTTACTTCTATTATCAACCTCTCTGAAAACACCGGCGGAAAAATCTCGCACATCGGTGGCGCGGCCTTTGGTTTCCTTTATGGTTATTACTTAAAAAGCGGCAGCGATTTTCTGAACTTTTCGTTTTTAGGTCGGAAAAACAAATCGCCGCTCAAAGTGGTGAGCCGTAACCCAAATCCAGAGCCGCCGGGTGCCAGTGGCAGCGACGAACAGCGGATGAACGCGCTGCTCGATAAGATATCGAAAAGTGGCTACCCAAGCTTAACCAAGGCCGAAAAAGATGAGCTCTTCAGGCTCTCTCAAAAAAAATAAACACCCACCTTATTTACCCGGAATTAAACTATATTTAAGGCTGTCTGAATGGCTTAACCTTGCTGAAATTAAAGGTTCATATTCTTTTTTTATACCTGCTGTCTGCGGTTGTTTTGCGTGCCCAGCATCACACCTCCGCCAAGGCTGCCGAAGCTCAGGCAGAAGACGGCGACGAGCATATCAAACATGGCAATTATCTGATGGCTATTCCGGTTTATGAAGCAGAGCTTAAAAAGGATCCTGAAAACGCTAAGCTCAAATACAAACTTGGCGTGTGCTACCTCAATACCAGGCTCAACCGGGAACAAGCCGTTAAATACCTCGAACTTGCCTCTAAAGACCATCATAATGAGCCCGATGTTTGGCTTCACCTGGGCATTGCCTACCACCTGAATAACCGGCTGGAAGACGCATTGCTATCCTTCGAAAAATTCAAAGCCTTAAAACCAAAACATGATGACGAGGTGGATCGTTATACCCGTCAGGTTGATAATGCGCTGAAACTGATGGCTCACCCCGTGAATGTTTCCTTTCAGAATCTGGGTAAAGACATTAACAGCGACGAGCCGGATTATTTCCCATTTGTGAACAAAGACGAAACATTTTTGGTTTTTACTTCACGCCGCAAAGAAAACAGGGGAGGCAAAAAGCTGGAAGTGGACGGTTACCGCAGCAGTGATATTTACACAAGTACATTGGTAAACGGGCACTGGACGCCAGCAAAAAACGCCGGCCCGATGGTAAACGGTAATCTGGACGAACAGGCCGTTGGCCTTCGCTGGGATGGGCTTGAAATGTATGTTTACGAAGATCACATTGAAAAATTCGGGAACATTTATGTTTCAACGCGCCAGGACGAAAAAAGCGATTTTATGAAACCCAAGATGCTTGATGTGGTGATAAACGAATTTGTAGAAACCAGCGGCTGCCTGAGCGAGGATGGCAACACCATTTTTTTTGCAAGGAAAGAAGATGTTAGCGACAACACCGATCTTTATATGAGCCGCAAGCTTCCCAACGGTAAATGGGGTGTTCCCTACCCGCTTCCCAACAATATTAATACACCGTACAACGAGGATATGCCCTTTCTGGCCTTCGACGGGCAAACCCTTTATTTTGCCAGCGAGGGACACAACAGCATGGGCGGTTACGACCTTTTTAAAACGGTATGGAATCAGAAGCTGAATGTTTTTTCGAATCCCGAAAACCTTGGCTATCCCATAAATACTACCGACGATGATCGCAGCATCTGTGTTACAGCCGACAACCGTTTGGCCTACATCAGCTCGTTCAGGGCAAGCGGTCATGGCGAACTGGATCTGTACCGTATTAAACTAAAACAGGAAGAGCCAGTGAGCGTCATTTATACCGGTAATGTATTTATGGGGGATACGCTTCCATCCAGCCAACCCAAAAATTTCGGAGTGACTATTACTGTCACAAATAAAAAAACCAATTTCGAATATTATTTCAACCCGCACAGTAAAACAGGCCGGTTTGTGATGGCGCTGCCTGCCGGAGAATACAAAGTTAGTGCGGTTGCCAAAGGCTATATGAAGCTTGACGAGGATTTCAGCGTAAGCGACATGGGCCCGGTAAACGCCGAGCACCGTAAAAATTTTATTCTTAAAAAAGCCAGGAAATAGCGTCTGCCCGATTCCGACCTCTTAATGTAGATTATTAAATCCTTTGCCGTATTGTCATCCCCTGCATTAATTCCTAATTTTAGTTTATAAACTGACGGATCATGGACAGAAAAGAATTTTTAAAAAACGGTGCGCTCGGTACATTTTTTATGAGCGTTTCATCCTCGTTTGGTAACATCATCGGCAATTTTTCTTTTAGAAGTGCTAAGTACCGGGGTGTTGAAGGCGTACTGCCACCCACCAACACGCACATGGTAGGCGATGGTTTCAGGGTAATGAATTTTTTTCCGAACGGGCGGGGTTTCGAAGAGCGGATGAGCCCGTTTTTTCTTCTTGATTTTAATGCTGAGGTAAATTTCCCTCCTTCAGATATTGCCCGCGGCGTAGGTGTTCATCCGCACCGCGGCATCGAAACAATTACGTTTGCATACAAGGGCAGCGTGGCGCATCACGATAGTGCCGGCAATTCGGGCGTTATCAATCCCGGCGATGTACAATGGATGACCGCAGGCGGCGGCGTGCTTCACAAAGAATACCACGAAAAAAACTTTGATAAAAAAGGCGGTGCATTTGAAATGGTGCAGCTCTGGATAAATCTTCCCAAAAAACACAAAATGGCCCCGGCTAAATATCAAAGCATTATGCATGCCAGCAAACCCAACATTCAGCTTCCTGAAAATGCAGGCAGCGTGCACGTTGTTGCGGGAGAATACAAGGGTACCAAAGGAATTGCAAGTACGTTTTCGCCGGTAAATATTTACGATATGTATTTAAATGCAGGCGGAGAAGTGGATTTTGTGCTTCCAGCAGGTTTTAATTCGGGGATATTGGTTGTTGACGGCAGCGTAGTTGTGAATGAAAATGTTCCGGTACCCGAAAACCACTACATACAATTTAAAAATGAAGCCGGTGATATTCATATCCGCGCCGACAAAAAAACCATTTTACTGGTACTGAGCGGTGAGCCGCTGAACGAACCGTATGTTGGTTACGGACCTTTTGTAATGAACACCGAAGAAGAAATACGTCAGGCCATAGAGGATTACAACGCCGGCAAATTCGGCTTCCTGGCCGACTGATCTAAATACACTTAAAATAATCAAATGGCTCCAGGCAATCGTTGCACTGGTAAAGGGCCTTGCAGGCCGTGCTTCCAAATTGCGAAATCATTTTGGTGCTGCGGCTTTTGCAGCGCGGGCAGGCAACCTGCCTGGGTCTTCCGGTAATAAACGATTTATCCGTTGTTTTTTCACCGGGTGGCGCTATCCCGTAATGGCGGAGTTTTTCTTTTGCCTCATCGCTCAGCCAGTCCGTTGTCCAGGCGGGACTATAGCAGGTATGTATTTTTACCTCTTCAAAGCCATGGTCTCTGAGTTTTTTTACCACATCGTCTTCCATTTGTTTCATGGCGGGACAGCCACTGTAAGTTGGTGTAATGGTAACCTCAACCGCCGTGCCATTGCTTTTTACATCGCGTATTACACCCAGCTCCACAATTGAAATAACAGGTATCTCAGGGTCCGGAATCTGAGAGAGCAGCTTAAGTATGTTTTCGCGACTCTTCATCTTTACAAAATTACACAATGGCTGTATTGATTTGTTTACGAATTAATTTTACACTTTATTTTTAGAGTAACCCGTTCACAATTAATTAGCCGCCGCCAGTTTTTTCATGTACGGCGCCCAGTAAAGTCCGCCGTAGTTTTTGCCCAGCCTCACAATAAGCAGATGGTGTTTTGGCGACACGTAAATAAACTGTCCCAGGTGTCCTTCGGCAAAATAGTCGCCTGTTGGCTGGCAAACATTGGCAATTGTTTTGCCTTTGTGATACGAAGTAAACAGCATCCATGGTTTTTGCAAACGGGTTGTGTCGGAGGCAGGATAAAAATTGCGGGTGTGCCACCATTGGTTGGAATACAAATAATAATTTTTTGCCTCCCTGAAATTTACCGATTCGTCAACCCACTTTGAGGAAACGATTTGCTGACCGTTCCAGTTGCCATTGTTAAGATACAGCCGGCCAAACTTTGCAAAATCGCGCGCCCGTGCATTGATGCAGCAAAATGCTTTTTCTGTTTTGTTTTTTTTACTGTCTATGCTCCAGCTGGCATCGTGTTCCATGCCAAGTGGCGTCCATATTTTTTGCTGCAAATAGTCGGTTGGCGTTTGTCCTGTGGCCCTTTCGAGAATAAGTGCGAGCAGTTGCGTATTAAGGCTGATGTATTCAAAATTTTTACCCGGTTTCTCCTTTACTTTAATATGGCGCATGTATTTTTTCAGGTGACGGCCATAATAATACTTCGCCACATCGCCAAATGGGTTTATATAGCTTTCGTTGTTTTTAATCCCCGATTGCATGTCGAGGAGATGCTGGATTGTAATTTTTCCGAATTTTTCTTTGTCAAGGAAGTCTATGTAATTCGTAATGGGCTCGCTGGTGCTTTTTATTTTGCCTTCATCAATGGCCATGCCTATCATTGACGAAATAAAAGACTTGGCCATGGAAAAGGAAGGCACAATTGATTTTTGGGAGTACTTTGGCGCGTACCATTCATACAAAACACTATCGTTGCGTATCACCAGAAACGCCACTGTGTTGCTTCGCCTGAGCTCGGGTTCAAAAGGCACCTCTTTTCCTTTTTTCCAGATGTCGGGAAAATGTATGACCAGGCTTCCTTTATTATCCATAAAATGAAATGGCTGCGGAGCAGCGTGAAGTTCGTTTTCAGGAAATTTTTTGTAATCCCGTATGTCGGCAAAATTGTAAATAAAAAAACGTCCCACATGGCACGAGGATACAACTAACAGTAACACGAAGGCGCCTGCAAAAAAAAGGCCTTGTTTCATTTTGAACGTATTTTGAGCGGCTGCGCTATGCAACCATTGGGTTGGTTTATTTTGAGTAGTTCGCTTATAGTTGGTGCTATCTGAGTAATAGTAATGAAATCGAGCGATTCTCCTTTCTTAATGCCGGTGCCGTAAAAAATAACCGGTACATGCGTATCGTAATTGTAAGCGCTC
>CALMNJ010000082.1 GCA_937868675.1 uncultured Bacteroidota bacterium
TTTGTGCAGGAAACCAATTTACAATTTCACCTTCCGGTGCAGTTAACTACTCCATCACCGGTGGTCAATTTGTTGTGAGTCCGACTTCAACTACCAGTTACACAATTACCGGCGACAATGCCAATAGTTGCACAGGCACCATTGTGGCTGCCGTTTCGGTTGGCACATTACCGGTGATTACCGCAGCAAACGGAACAATTTGTGCAGGAAATAATTTTGTAATAACGCCTGCCGGAGCGTCTTCTTACACAATCAGTGGAGGAACTTTTACTGTTAGTCCAGCAGCAGCAACCAGCTACACTATTAATGGTTCAAGTGCAGCGGGCTGTTTCAATGCAGCGCCTGCTATCATTACAGTGAATGTAAATAATCAGCCAACGGTTAGCATTTCAGCTTCATCGGCGAGTATCTGCGCTAATTCGTCAGTAAATCTAACGGCCAGCGGAGCCAGTTCTTACACATGGAGTTCGGGAAATTACACCAGTTCTACTGTTACATTCTATCAGTCATCAGGTACTGTTTATACTGTTACCGGATCGAATGGTGTTGGTTGTAACGGAACAGCTACTGTGGCCATTGCAGTTTTTGCCTTACCACAGGTTAATATTACACCATCTCTTACTACTGTATGTTCGGGCGGTAACGTTACCCTCTCGATAAATGGGGCTAACACCTATTCATGGAGCAATGGCTCAACAGGCAACAGTATTGTGATATCTCCAACCGCCACAACTTCTTATTCGGCTGTTGGTACCGACACGAACAACTGCGCTTCAAGCGCCCTTTCAGTGATTCTTACGAATTCGCTCCCACTTATTTCTGCTACCGCTTCCTCGGCATCAGTCTGTCCGGGCGATGCGCTAACACTTAGTGCGGGTGGTGCCAGCAGTTATACCTGGAGCACAAATCAAACCGGCTCGGCCATATCAGTAACACCGGTTGCCAATGCCGTTTACACAGTTTCAGGAACCGATGCGGTTAACGCATGTGTTGGACAAACAACGGTTTCAGTATCAACCTTGCCGCTTCCATCAATTAGTATTTCGGCATCCTCGGCATCAATATGTGCAGGAAATACTGCCACACTCATTGCTTCCGGAGCGACCACTTACACTTGGGCATCCATCAGCCAGCTTGGATATCTTGCTTTTGTAAGCCCCTTGGTTACAAGTGCCTATTCAGTTTCGGGGACAGGTACAAACGGTTGCACAGGCACACAAAGTTTGAGTGTTTATGCATTTCAACTTCCTAATGTTGGCATCGCGGTTTCTGCGCAAAGTATATGTGCAGGCGAAGAAGCAGTATTAAATGCATCAGGAGCAAGCAGCTATACATGGATGCCAGGTAATTTAACCGGCAATGTGTATAGCGTAACGCCAACAGTGCAGGGGCAATATACTTTACAATATATGGTAACCGGTGAGGACATCAATGGATGTACTGCAACATCAACCGTTGCTCTTTATGTAAACAGTTGTACCGGTATCAGTGAACATTCGCTTTCTAATACCGGTGTAAACGTGTTTCCTAATCCTTCGAAGGGGCAAATTAACCTTCAGTTTTCAAATGTCGGTTACAGGGAAATACGTGTATTAAATTCTACCGGCGAGTTGATTATGAGTAAAAAATCTGAGGAAACAGAGGAAAAACTGGATCTTTCAGGAAATAAAGCCGGAGTATATTTTATTCTTGTAACGGGTCAGGAAGGCTCAACAAGCATAAAGTCAATACTGGAGTAAACACATTATTAAGTTCATAAAACAGGGCTGCTTCGTTAAGAGGCAGCCTTTTTTTATTGCTTTATGTTAATTTTTGGCGTGATTTTTATCAATGGTGATTTGTTTAACTCCATTTAATTTTGTTTTGAAATAGGATCAAACTGCACTAATGTTAAACGTTGTCATTGGTTTATTATAAAAACACAAACTGCACAGGCCTTGGCCGGGTCGTAAAATTGGCGTAACTTTACTAACAGTATCTCATTTAAAACCACAGCGAATGAAAAGGATTTATACACTTTTAGCACTATTTAGTCTTATCTCGGTTGGTAGCTTAAGAGCTCAATCTGAGCTATGGGGGGTAACAACAACTGGTGGCGACGGCTTTGGGGTGTTATTCAGCATGCCTACGGGTAGTACATCACCGTCGTATACCCGGAATTTTGCAGGGGCTGCTGGCTCTTCACCGCAACATACCAAGCTTATACAGGCCAGTAACGGCAAAATATATGGCACCTTAATATCAGGAGGGCTTAATAATTTGGGGGTGTTATTTGAATACGATCCAAGCACCGGTGTATTTACAAAAAAATGGGATTTTGCATCGGCCACAGGCTCCTCACCAAGGGGGCCACTTATGCAGGCTTCTGACGGAAAATTATATGGCTTAACCCAGGGTGGAGGTGCAAACAGCGTTGGGGCAATTTATTATTACGACATCTCTACAAGTACCTACTCGTTGATTGCCAGTTTAACAACTTCCAATGGTGCGCAGCCTTTTGGAGGTTTTACTGAACTTTCACCCACCAATGGTAAGCTTTATGCGGTAACCCGTGTTGGCGGGGCCAATAGTGGGGGTGCCATTATTGAATATAGTCTGGGATCAACGTCATACACTAAAACCGCGGATATGAGTGCTTCTACTGGTACGCTTTCTTTTGGTAATTTGGTAGAGTCCGGCTCCAAACTTTATGGATTGGCAGCTGCCTCAGGTACAAATTCGGCGGGTACAATTTTCGAGTATGATTACAGCACGCAGACGGTTACAAAAAAATTCGATTTCGGTGGAACGAACGGTAGCTCACCGAATGGGTCACTTTATAAGGCCTCGGATGGTAATTTATATGGAATGACCACCTCCGGAGGAGCCAATAGTGCAGGGGTTATTTTTAAATACACGGCGAGTACCAGTAGTTTTTCAACAATATGGAGTTTCACCTCTACTTCAGGTTCGGCGCCTTCAGGTAACGTCATACAGGGTAGCAACGGAAACCTCTATGGATTTACGCGTACTGGCGGGGCTAACGGCAATGGTGTGATTTTTGAGTACAATATTTCAACATCAAGCTACACCAATCTTGTAAACCTGCAGTCTAATACAACCGTTGGAGGAAATCCTTTCGGTACTTTATTGCAGGCAAGCAATGGTAAGTTTTACGGGCTTACCAATAATGGCGGAATAGCA
>CALMNJ010000083.1 GCA_937868675.1 uncultured Bacteroidota bacterium
GTACTGGGGCGGCAGTTTTGTAATGCCATTAAAACACTAAAAAAAATAATTAAAATAAATATCATGAAAACAACGCGAATACCAATTGTAAGTGTGGCGGCCCTTTGCTGCCTGTACCTTTTATCCTGTTCGGGCAACGGAAAGCCAGTAAGGCCTGATGTAATTTTACCTGGAGCCATTCAAACCAATGGTAAATACGCACCAGGTTATCTGTTGTTTGCTCCTCAAAACAACAATACCGTTTATTTGATTGATAAAAATGGCAGCGTTTATAACTACTGGTTGTGTAGCAACATGGGGCTTAACGCCTACCTGTTGCCCAGCGGTAACCTTCTGCATACAGAAAGCATTAACCGATCGGGAGGTGATCCGGGTGGGCGCATCATCATGTCGGGTTGGAATAATGAGCACATTTGGAGTTGCACAATTAACTCAGATACCCTTCAACAAAGTCACGATGTTTACCCCCTTAGTGACAGTGTGGTGCTGGCAATGACCTGGGAATTAATTCCGGATTCGGAGGTAGTAAAAGCACGCAGTATAAGCTGTAAGCCTGATTCGGCAGGCATGTGGAGCCCCAAGATTGTGGAGTTGCACCAGAGCGGCGATTCGGCAGTGATTACCTGGTACTGGCGCATGTGGGATCACCTGTTGTGCGATACCTGCAAGCCTTCGATGCACCCCGAGCTAATGGACCCAAATTACCTTGGTACACCCAATGGAGAGCTTGACGACTGGATGCACCCCAATGCACTTGCATTTAATCCCAGACTGAATCAAATCATGTTCAGCTCGCGGAACCTTAACGAGATCTATATTATTGATCATTCGACCTCCCCGACAGAAGTCAAAGGACACAAAGGCGGAAATTGTGGCAAGGGAGGTGATTTTTTGTACCGCTGGGGCAACCCTGCCGCCTATGGCATGGGTGCAGGCAATCCACAACAGCTTTTCGGGCAGCATAGTCCATACTGGCTTGATACCAGCAATGTAAGTAATACCTGCATCATGATAAATAATGATGGTTTTTTAGGTGCTTACGATTATAGCGCCTGCGCAGCTCCCCCCTCGACGCAAATAGCCACGACCTTTAATACCCTTAAAACCCCTTACAATGCGGCTACCCGTGCTTATGATATGGCACCGGGCCGGGCCTGCGGGCCTGACGCGCCCGTAACCACTTATACTGCGCCCTCGCAAGCACTTTGGAATGAATTTGAAGGCAATGTGCAGTTATTGCCAGATAGCAACCTGATGGTTTGCGCGGCCATGCAGGGCGTGCTTTACGAAATGAATCCTAAAAACTCACAAGTTGTTTGGCAGTTCAATTTAAACTCTAACTACGGACACATCTTTCGCTGCTACCAGTATAGCAGCGATTACGTGGAGCAGGCTGCGAAAAATGGGAACAAATAAACCGGAGTAAGATGAGATAAACGTATTATTCCGGTTTTCCCTGATTTTATAGGGTCTGGTTTACTACTTGACACAAACGGAAACCTAAGCTTTTATTTTGTAAATAAAATAAATGTATTAGAGGGTCTGCCCTGTGTTTGTCTTATTTAAAACCTATTTGCTGAGGTCACGGTGTTTTAATAAATTTTCTGCCGCTTCCAGCGAGGCCTGTGCACTTTTCAAAGCGTCTTCGATAGAGGCCTGAGTTATTTTAATCGCTGCTTCACTATATTTGGAAGTATCCAGCATGGGATTCTCAGGGTGTGCAGGTGCCGATTCGGAACTTCCATTTGGATCCAAACTATTCAATTCGGCTTCCAGCCGGTGTTTACTTTCCTCCTCTTTTAATGCGGCGTGGTTGAATTGCAGCGATTTTAGTGATTCCTGCTGAATTCTAGATATACTTTGTTTTAGATTATCAACCTGTGTTTTAAGATCCGCACGTATTTCCTCTAGTTGTTGTTTAGCATTTTTTCCTGTGTCTTGCGTTTCAGGTTTTGTTATCTGTTGTTTCTTTTTCATAATCAATGAGGTGTTCGGTTTTAAAATTAAATAATATGGTACAAGCTCAATCGCCGTTACTATAGTTGAAGCATTTATTCAAACGTTTTTGTATTGTCAAGCATATTTGATGGATTGTTAACCGAATACAAGGTTTCAGCACCTGGAGAGGTAGCAGTTTGCATGGTGACTGGAATTTGTTGTTGGCTGCTGATAATGTTTTGGGCGGCTTCGGCTATTGCCTGCACGGTGGCATGATACATTTCGCTCATTGGCCCTCCGGGGGTATTAGCCTCTAATAAGGTTGCCTGATTAATCGAATCGCTTAGCTGCGAATTAGCATTTTGTGGTATTGACATATTTTGAGGTTTTGAAAAGTTATTACTTATGTTATATAAACTTAAGTAAAATTTTATTGATTCCAACAGGGGTGAAGAAACACAGGACGATGGCTTGCTTGCATGATTTATATCGGAAATGCGCATCGTAGCCCTAATACTACGGGTTGTGCAGGGAATTAAAAGTTTGTTCATTTAGCGCTTGTCAGGGCCATATTGATGTGATATCGTGGCTGTCGGATAGAGCACTCCCGGTTTTCCGTGATACCACAAAATCAGGGTTTCCGGTGTTTTAATCCGCCCCCTGCCGGTGCACCTTTGTGATGTAAATATTACCAATCATTAAAAAAGATAAACAAATGAAAAATCTGATTAAAATCGCCGCCATCCTGTTAATGCTAACAAGCGGCAGCCTCGGCGCACAAAACAACTTAAACGCAAACGTGGTGACCGAAGACGGGCAAAGCACCCTGCAATGGAGCACCGCAAAGGAAACCAACAGCAGTTATTTTTTAATAGAGTCATCTGAAGATGGCGTAGATTATGCGCCTGCCGGACAGGTAAAGGCCGCAGGTTATTCCATGAGCTCAAAGGCGTACGAATTTACTACTGAAAGCCGGAGCCGCTTTTACCGCGTCAGCATGGTGGGTATGGATGGCGGGCGCATGACATCGGTGGCAGTTAGCCCTTTGCAGGACGCCAATCAAAATGGCATGCTTACAAGCAAATAATTGCAATTGCGGATTTTAATCCCTATTTCTGTATTATCTGATCTTTTTAGCACCCGATTCTTTTACGTTCTTTCCCGGACTAACGGAGAAAATTAATACCAATCATTAACAATTTAAAATTTAAAAATTATGGCACAAACAGTTTTTGGACACGCCGAGTTGGTACCAACTAGTACCGGAGGACAATACACCCTCGTTTATAAACAAATTGTTATTACCAATGTAGCGAGCAGTGTAACCCCATCGCAGTTTACATACAGCCCAACAACACCACCGGCAACAGGGACTAACCTTGACCTCCATTTAATATACAACGGTGGGGGTAACTCCATACCCGAAGGAACCGCAACCCTGATTTTAAATTACACTAATCTTTCATCCCTGCCAACGAACAATACTGTTCCTCAATTAACGGATGGTACCATTTATATTTACCCCCCTGGCGATACAAACGATTCGCTCATTTCACCAGGTCCGATTGACTACGGATGCCCGGCTGTTGGAGCTATAGATGATATCGTCATTTACCCAACCCTTACGTATGAACAAGCGAGCAATGGTTTGTACACATATACAGTTGGCGGAACAATAAGCCTGCCTAATACCTATTCAGGTTCCTCTTCAGGCGAAGCTTTAGTGAATGTAGCCATTTTTCCGGGAGATATCATAAATCCTACCTATACCTATAATTTTACATTGCCTGATAGTACACCAACAGCTGCCACCACATCCCCCTTGCCGACCTTTACTTTCTCAACTAATTACCTATTCCTGGAAATGAATGTATATTTTAATGCCGTTCCAACTTCGGGCAGGGTAAAGCGTGTAAAGGGAATTGCCAATTCGGTTAAGGGAGACTGGGGAATTCCACTTGCTTAGGTTAAGCATAACAGACGGACTGATGCAGCGTTTTATTGGCTCTTAAGCACGATTTGGATAAGCATTTATACACATTGCATATTGTGAGAACCGAAATTTGTAAATCGAGTGAAGAAATATGAAACACGCAAAACTCATTTCTTCACTCTTTTTTATTTGGGCCTGTCACTGTCGCTCGCAAACTGTTTTGGACAGC
>CALMNJ010000084.1 GCA_937868675.1 uncultured Bacteroidota bacterium
GACGTACAATAAACAAGAAACATTAAATCTCCGGAACCATTGACTGGCCAGTGTTCCAGGGGCACAACGGTGTGGAATTTATTCCCCACAAACAACACTAACCAATTAAAAATACAGTACCATGAAAACAAAACTTTACTCTACAGTTTTGTGTCTGGCTTTCATTTCCATGATGCAAAGCCTGCACAGTCAGAACGCCCCTGTTCAAATCGGTTCGAAACAAATACGCGTAACGCTCGGCGCGAAAGCAAATCCGGAGCAATCTCAGCCGGAAAAAATAACCATTGATCTTGATCAGCTTGCTGATGAAATGAATTTTAAAGCGGCTGCTTTACGAAACGAGGCAAAAAAAAGCAGTGGCGAATTAAAGACGCGCCTGATAGCGGAAGCCAACACCCTTGAGGGAATGGCGTTACAGATACAGATAGACGCTCTTGAACTAAGCGGAAAAAAACATACCGAGCAGTTCATTGTGAACAATCAAACCATTCGAACCATGTTTATCAATTACACGATCACCAGAGATGCAGGCATGAGTGCAACGCAACTAAACACTAGTGCCGGCCGCGACATGAAGCTGGCCCGCGAAATGCGTGAGGAAGCCGATTCCGAACAGCAGGCTATTGCCCGCCTGGGCCGCATGAGCAATGCCAACGAAAAGGAATTACTTGCGCTGGATGCACAACGCAAAGCCATGAACATTTTGCAGAAAAGCCATAGCAGCTCCATGACCATGCGTTGATTGAAGAAATACACTTATTTGGAAAACCAGGATTATAAAGGCGCGTTGTTCGAAATTCAGATGGAGTTGCACAACGCGTCTTTTAATGCTCGAATAAATCGCTTTCAGAATTGCGTAATTTTTCGATAATTCGTTCGCTTTCCATTTCGGCGTCGTAGCCCCTTTTGTAGTCGCTTATGCTTCGGTTAAACACGTTGCTTTCTTTACTCACCGCAGACACAAATTTTCGTTTCTCAAACACCGTAGCATAATTTACCTCTTCATAAGAATAAATATTATGCGCTTTGAAAAGCGAAAAAAGGCCGGCCCATTCAGGGTAATAAATCCAAAACAGCGGAACAAGCTTCTTATCCTTTTCAGAATACACCATCGGTGCAATGGCAATAAGGTACTTATCCATCCGGCCCGAATAATTGTTTATCACCCAGTCCTCCTTTAACAGCAACGACCGGATATCCGCACAACCGAAAAATCCGGAAACAACGCGCTTTTGCATTGAGGACTCACCATTGGCGTCGAAAATGGTTTCGGTAAGTGTATCGGTGTGATATAATGTGCTTTGAAGCTTATCTCCCTCCAGCAGCGTTTTTGGCTGCCTGCTGAAATCCTCATCCGTGAAGGCCTTGAGATTAAGCTCCAGCAAACCATATTTTAGGATTTCGAAAAAACAAACTTCTTTGCAGGGTTTATGCGAATTAAAAATCAACCTGTTCTCTGGGCTTTCCAGACTAATGTTGCGCCAGATCCGTGTTCCTTTTAAAATATACTGGGATTGAAGCGTATCTAAAGCCATTATGCCGAGACTATTTACCCTGATGCACGAAGAAAGGTAAACCGGCTTGTCATAAACGCCCTGTGCCATAACAAACGCGGCATTAAAGCCCGTTAGCAGCAATATAATCAGCCTAAGGTTTCTGATCATTTTTAAATATAATCATATTATGGAAAGATGTTACACCCTTTTAAAACGTTAAGTTCGGAACCTTATTCCACTTGTTCTGATACTGAATCCAGCCCCGAATGCATCAGCAGCGCACGAAAATTGCTTACCTTTATTCTCTTTATTTTGTTATGAAAGTTTCGTGCAATTGGCTTAAAAGCATAATAAACCACAACCTTGAACCCGAAACGGTGGCCGTTATGCTTACCGCATCAGGACTCGAAGTGGAGGGAATGGAAACGTTTGAAAGTGTGCCGGGCGGGCTAAAGGGACTTGTGGTTGGGCATGTAATGGAGTGCGGCAAACACCCTGATGCCGACCGCCTCAGTCTTACCAAAGTTGATATCGGAAAAGGCGAACCGCTTTCGATTGTGTGCGGCGCACCCAATGTGGCTGCCGGACAAAAAGTAATTGTTGCCACGGTTGGCACCAAACTTTACCCCAGCAGTGGCGAACCTTTTGAAATTAAAAAATCAAAAATACGGGGCGCTGTCAGCGAAGGCATGATATGCGCCGAAGATGAAATAGGTCTTGGAGCCAGTCACGCAGGCATCATGGTACTTCCCGATGAAACGCCTGTGGGCATGGCCGCCGCTGAGTATTTTAATGTTGAAACCGACACCATTCTTGAAATAGGACTTACCCCAAACCGGAGTGATGCTGCTTCGCATCTGGGCGTGGCGCGGGATTTGTTGGCTATTATCAACAGCGCGCCTGGAACCGGTAATAAAGCAGAAGTGCATTTGCATGGTTTGAATCCCCTACCTGAAGCAAGCGGGCTGGAGGAAGTAACAATCACTGTTGAAGACCCTAAGGACTGTCCGCGATATTCAGGAATTGTTATCAGCAGCGTCACCGTTAAAGAAAGCCCGTCATGGCTTAAAACGAGGCTTCAATCCATTGGCATAAGGCCCATTAACAACGTTGTGGATATAACCAATTTTGTGTTGCACGAAACCGGCCAGCCCCTTCACGCATTTGACACCGAAAAAATAAAAGGTAAAAAAATTGTAGTACGCAAAGCCATCGAGGGCGAGGTGTTTGTTACATTGGATGGAGTGGAAAGGAAACTGAAAAGCGGCGACCTGATGATTTGTAACGAATCGCAGCCTATGTGCATTGCCGGTGTTTTTGGAGGAATAGAAAGCGGCGTGACCGAAAAAACGGGCTCGGTTTTTTTGGAAAGTGCCTGCTTTGATGCCGGAGCGGTAAGGCGTTCCGCGAAAAATCACGGCCTTAAAACAGATGCTTCTTTCAGGTTTGAACGTGGCACCGACCCCGAAATGACCATTACCGCTTTGGTCAGGGCGACCCATCTTATTCTTCAGGAAGCAGGTGGTATAATCTCTATGGGTTTAAAAGATGTTTACCCTGAAAAGCTTGAACCGTACAAAATTGCTTTCTCTTACAACAATTGCGACGAACTTATTGGAAAGGAAATTGACAGAGGAACCATCAAGAACATTATTCAGAATTTAGGCATCGGTATCGAAAACGAAGGTAACGACGCGTTGCTGCTCCATGTTCCGCGATTTAAGACCGATGTAACCCGCGAGGCGGACGTGATTGAGGAGGTGATGCGCATTTACGGGTACAACAATGTAGAGGTAAGTAAAACCATCAGCTTCAGCACGGGAATTCCGGCGGCAAATGTGTTCCCGGCCCTTGAAAACAAAGCCGGTTCGGTGCTTGAGAGTTTTGGGTTTAGTGAAATAATGAGTCTGTCGCTAACACGCGAAAGCCATTATCCGGAACCGGAAGGACTGGTAAAATTACTTAATCCGCTTAGCCAGGAACTGAACGTGCTGCGCGCCGACATGATCTACAGCGGCCTTGAGGCAATAGCCTACAACATTAACCGCAAACAAACCGACCTGAAATTTTTTGAATTTGGCAAAACTTACAAAACAGCTCCGGATTCAAAACATCCATACGAAGAAAACAAACAACTGAGTTTGTTTGTCACCGGGCGTCTTTTCGGGCTCAATCCTTATGGCATGAATCAGGAGGCCGGTTTTGCATATCTTCGATCGGCTCTTAATAATTTTTTGGTGAAGCTGGG
>CALMNJ010000085.1 GCA_937868675.1 uncultured Bacteroidota bacterium
CGTTACGGTTTTTTTTACTGGTTCAATCAAAATGTAGGGTTCAAGTTTCGCGTAAAGCGCAGGTGTAATTCCATACACCTTTTTAAGGTCTTCTTTTTGTTTAAAAACAAAACCCTTTGTTCTGAATTTAATAAACCGTTTGGCTGTTTTTTCTTTGATACCAAGCTTAACCAGTTGTTCCCGCGTAACTGTGTTGGGATCGAAAACAAAAAAAACCGCAGGTACTTCCTGTTTTACCTCCTCTGATTTATACTTTGTATCCTTGGAAATAATACTATCCGGTTTTTTTTCAATAACCGGTATATCTCTTACAACGATCTCGTCGGCCACTATAAAATAAGGATATGTAATACGCAACAAAAGCAACAGAAAAACGATACTAACCAGCACAAACACACCGTTACGCTGCTGACGGTTGAAGCCGAAGTAATCATTAAACAGGTTCTTCATTTTGCTGTTGACCTTCGCCTGAAAAGAAAATAAACAGGTATACCAAGTGCCATGATGCCCAATCCTTTCAGGGTATTCTGGTGCTTAAAAATAAGCAAATCAACACAAATAATTGTTGTAATAACAATATAAAGCAGGGGAATCACAGGATAGCCAAACGCTTTATAGGGCCTGTGTGTGTTCGGCTCCAGCCAGCGAAGGCGAAACAGCGAAGCAATGGTAATGATGTAAAATACCAGCGAAGCAAAGGTGCAATACTCAAGCAAACTTCCGTAAGAACCACTGAGGCAAAGCACAGAGGTCCATGCTGCCTGCATCCATAGTGAATTTTCGGGAACATTAAACCGGTTGAGTGCGGCAGCCTTTTTAAAGAAAAGTCCTTCATTGGCCATTGCCTGAAACAGCCTCGCGCCTGCCAGAATAAGGCCGTTGTTACATCCAAAGGTTGAAACAATAATGAGCAAGGCCATTACCAGGGCAGACACGTTTCCGAAAAGCATAAACATGGCTGCGCTACCCACACGGTCGTTTTGGGCAAATGCCACCCCCCGCTCCAATACGGTTGCACCATTCCCGGAACCGAGCGCGGGCAACAGCATGAAATAAGCCACATTGGCGAGCAGATACAAGATGGTTACAATGAGTACGCCGATAAACAGCCCCAACGGTATATTACGCTGCGGCTGCTTTATTTCTCCTGCAATAAACGTTACATTATTCCATGCATCGCTGCTGAAAAGCGAACCAACGAGCGCCACACCGAGTGCGGCCACTAATCCTCCGCCCTGGCTATTTGTGGTAACCGGCGCAAAAGGTAACGCCATGTTTTTGCTCAAAAACCCATTACCAAAACCGACCACCAGGCCGGCAACAATGAGCCCAAGCAGGGCCAATATTTTAGCACTGGTAAAGATGCGCTGAATAATGCGTCCGTTATTAATTCCACGGGTGTTCAGAAACGTAAGAAAAAACACCATGGCCACGGCCAGTAATTGCGTGGTGGATATTTCAATTTTCCATATTGAAATTAAAATGTTTTTCTCGTCGAAAACTGGTAAAAACACGCCTACATAACGTGCAAAAGCCACTGCTACTGCTGCGATTACTCCGGTTTGTATGACGGTAAAAACCGACCATCCGTAAACGAATGACACCATGCTGCCGTAGGCTCTTTTAAGATAAATAAACTGCCCGCCGGCGCTGGGCATCATGCCCGCAAGCTCGCCGTAGCTGAGCGCTGCAAAAAGTGTAATAACCCCACTCAGGAGCCAACACATCAACACCCAAAATGGCGACCCAAGCACTCTGGTCATATCGGCACTCACAATAAATATACCTGAGCCGATCATGCTGCCCGACACAATCATAATGGTGTCAAACAGATCGAGACTTCGCTTGAGTTCACTCATTTTTAATGGCACTATGTTTATTAGTATGAGAACGAAAGATAATTAAATTTGCGGAACCTCTCTTAGCAAAGCGATATGAAAGTAATCGGCGAAAGAATAAGCATACTTAAAAAAGATGATCTGGTAAGCGTGGTGATTCTACCAGACAAAGAAAAGCGTAAATTACTGTTACTTTTCATTTGGCTCCTGGCTTGGTCGCTATGCGGTATTATTGTGCTGGCCAATTATTTTCAGTTAACCGAACAAAAAGCGAAACTTTTTATCATTGTTTATCTTTCTTTCTGGGCGTATTTTGAGCTTCGCATTATCCGTGTTTTTATGTGGCGTCGAAGCGGCAAAGAAAAACTCTGGATACAAAACGGCATCTTACACTATCAGCGCGAAATTAATGGTCGCGGGAAGGTACGCGAATTCAACTTGGGTCTGGTAAGCAAATTTCACATGCTGGAACTGAGCCGTACCAGCTGGGCCGACAACATTAACCAAAGTTTTTGGATTAAAGGTGGTGAGCGCCTTGAATTTACTACTCAGGCAAAAACCATCAGGCTGGGTATGCAGCTCACCGACGAGGAAGCACGCGCCGTATTGAAAGAAGTGAATGCGTTTATCAGTGTCTGACTTAGTGCAGTATTTTATAAATCAGTTCCTTCATTAATTCACCATTGGCAATACTGCTGTTGTCAACTCCCTTTGTTTTCAGGTCACACTCCTTAAGATATGAGAAAACATGCTTTAGTTTTGTTGCACTGTAATTTGAAGCCGCTTTCGCATAACCCTCTACAAAAAACGGATTAACACCAAGGGCGGTGGCTGCGGCAAATTTACTTTTATCCTTCAGGAAATGGTATTTGAGAATTTTGCTGAAATACCCATAAAGCGTAACTAGAATCATTGGTGCGGGGTGTTCCTTTTCATTGGCGGCAAAGTAGTTTACAATGCGGTTGGCTTTTAAAACGTCTTTTTTTGCAAGCGCGTCCTGCAACTCAAATACATTATAATCTTTACTAATGCCAATGTTGTCCTGAATAAGCTCTGGCGTAATCTCTTTTCCGTCCGGGAGATTAATCAGCAACTTGTTTATTTCGTTGGCTATCTTGCCGAGGTCGTTCCCTAAAAATTCTGACATCAAAAAAGTGGCCTTGGGGCCTATGCTGTGTTTTTTTTCCTTTACGTAAGTGCTGATCCAGTCGGGTACCTGATTGTCATACAATTTTTTGGATTCAAGAAATACGGCGTTTTTCTGGATAGCCTTGGCCACTGCACTGCGCTTGTCAATCGTTTTATATTTAAAGCAGATAACCAGTATAGTGGTAGGTTGCGGATGTGCGAGGTAATGTATAAACTGCTGAATGGCCACGCTGCCCTGTTTGGATGATGACCCCTCCTCGTCAGAACCTGCGCTTTTGTTCAGCTCCTTAAGATTCTGCGCTTCTTTTACAATTACTACATTGTGTTCGCTCATCATTGGGAACTGTTTCGCCAGACCAAGCACTCCTGCAAGATCAACATCCTTGCCGTAAACCACCGACTGGTTAAATTCCCGGTCAGCCTCTTCGAGCACCTGATGCTCTATATAATCACTTAGCTGATCAATATAAAAAGTTTCCTCCCCGCAAAAAAAATAAACAGGTTTGAAAATTTTTCGCTTTAAATCAAGTAATATCTGCTCTGCTTCTTTCACGTGTTTGTTACTCGCAAAAATACATCTTAATTGTGTTTTTTGATACGAAAACTAAACTCAGAACCAGTTTCCTTTCCGGATTTAATGGCCAGTTCGGAGTCAATTTGTTCAATAAGTATATAAACAAGTTCCATGCCCAATGTCGGATTCTCTTCTCCTCTCCTTTGAGGCTCAAAACCGTTGCCGGAATCTTTAACTGAAATGGTGAAATCTTCCTCATCTTCTTTTACTTGTACTGTTATAACACCTCCCGTCCTACCAGCGAAAGCGTGTTTGTAGGCATTGGTCAGCAATTCGTTTACGATAAGCCCCAGCGGAATTGCAATGTCAATATTGATCCGGCTGTTTGACGGTTCGCAATTCAGCACCAGTTCAATGGCTGGAACTTTAATTGAGGCTTCCACCTGACGAACCAGCGTTTCGATGTACTGCGACAGGACAATATTTTCGAGCGAAATTTTTTGGTACAGCATCTGATGCGTGAGCGCAATGGCATCAATTCGTTTTTTTGCTTCGTTTAGAATCTCGTGGGTTTCGGCATCATCGGTGAGATTCATCTGCAGGTTTAGCATGCTCGTTATAATCTGAAGGTTGTTTTTTACACGATGGTGAATCTCCCTTATCAGGGCCTCCTTTTCTTTAAGTGATTGTTCTATTTTTAAATTCTGTTCCTGTATCTGCCTGTTTTTTGCAGAGAGCTGTTGCTCGCGTTTGCGTGAGCTGCGAAAATTAATGGCCAGAAATATGATTACCGTTATAAGGATGGCACTGCCCGCAATAATGTATGCAATGAAATACCTTTCGCGCGCTTCTTCAAGCTGAATGCGTTTCAATAATCTGTCGCGCTCCGTCTGCGCGCTTTCGCGCTGAAGTAAGTTAAGCACAATGCTTCTGTTATTTTCTTCGCGCTGTTTCTCAAAGGCTGTAATACTATCATTGAGGGCTGCAAACCTGTTGTATGCCATGGCAGCCTTGTCAAATTGTTTTGCATTCATGTAGTATTTCGCCATCAGAGGCAGAAGCTTAATTTCAATCGTAACATCGTTTAACAGATGCTTGTGCAGCAGTGTTTGGGCAGAATCAATTGCCGTTTGGGCCAGTGTGCCTTTCTTTTGAATGATAGCAGCCTTTAGAAGCGTGATGTATGCATTGTATGCGCTTTCGTAATATCCGCCTTTGGTACTACTGGCAATATCGCTCCAAAGCAAAGGGATTGCTTCATCAACCTTGCCCATATTTAAATAACTCGTGCCAAGGTTTCCATTTATTAGCCCACGGAAAAAATTAAGAAAAACAATTCCCCTTTCATCGGCCTTTTTGTGCATCAGCAAATCGGCGGCAATCCGGTAGCAAAAAACAGCACTATCGTATCGTTTTTGCTGATTAAATAACTGGCCAAGATCATTATAAAAGCTGCAAACGGCAAAGGTGTCTTTATCGTTACCTTCTTCAAACTCCTTCCTTCGCTCAGCAACCGCCTGCATTTGCATGCCAAAATGCGGTAGCAGAATGCTTTTTTTTATTCCATAGCTAATATTGAGCGATTTGCTGCGTCTGGGCCACAATGCTGCCACAAGATTTTCCGTTTGGAATGCCCGCGTATATGATCCCATTTTGACAAATGTGGATTTCATTAGTACAAGACATTGCAGAGAATCATCCTGGCCCAATGCAACTACCTGCAGGGTGTTTTGAAGAATGAGTATCGCTTTGTCGTATTGTTTGGTATTAAGTGCCAGGTCTGCCTCCGTTATTTCAATCTCAAACAGCATCCTGTGGCTCTCCTGATCCCTTTCCTTTTTCAGTTCCTGTTTTATCCGCTCCAGTGTGTCTCTAATCTGCGGATAAACACGGCTCAGGCATATTGAACCGGCAGAAGAGAAAATCCGAACCTTTTCAGTGCGGCTTGCCTTGTTGAACTGTTGTAAAAAAACAGCGGAATCACTTTGTGCCCAAGTTGTAAGTCCGGTAAAGGTTAACAGTAACCAGAAATATTTGAAAGAGTACCGCAAGGGCAAGCAGGTACTAAAGCTATGTATTTTCCTGCACACTTACAGGCAAACTATTTTGTCATGTAGAAAGTTACCCGTATCTGTAATTCGCCTGCCCGGACTTATCCGGCCCAACCTTCCCGGTCGAGACTGCGGTATTGTATGGCCTCAGCCACATGCTGCGTCTCAATA
>CALMNJ010000086.1 GCA_937868675.1 uncultured Bacteroidota bacterium
AAGGTAGAAGCCTTGATATGAAAAGCAGGATTGACATAAACAATTATGAAGCCTTCCTGCTTGATTATATGGAGGGCCGCCTGGGCAATGAAGAAAAGGCCGAACTCCTTGCGTTCTTTCATGCAAACCCCGAACTGGGCGATTTTTATCAGGTTACCTCGCAGGAGTTCCCAACGCTGAACAACACTGCTGCGGAAAACAATGGCAATTGGAGTGTCTTGAAAAAGGATTTTACCAGCCATGAGGAACAAATACTGAATTACCTCGAAGGGCAGCTCGATGCGGCAGGCATTGCGGCTTTTGAAGATGAACTTAAACGGAATCCCGGGCTGGCATCTGAAACCGTAGCATACCGTAAAGTTTATCTTAAAAACCAACCGGAAATTACCTTCGAAAACAAATCAGCGCTTTACCGCTCTGAAGATGACGTTCTTCTGGTTAATTCGGTTTTGCGTTACACCGAAGGAGACTTAAACCTTCAAGAACAGCAGGCGTTTGAGAAAGAGCTTCAGACAAATCCGGCTCTTAAAAAGGAAGTGGCCGCTTATGCCGCAACAAAACTTAGTGTTGATGCCGGGGTGGTTTATCCAAATAAACAGGAACTTAAAAAGCAAACCAAGGTTTTTGTTTTGTTTTCGCTGCGTAATATGGCAGCGGTGGCAGCGGCCATACTGTTGCTAATCGGATTTTTTGTGCTCTTAATCCCCGGCCGCCATGTTACCGATACTCCGGTGGTAGTTTCCGAAAATAAATCCGGTAAATATAACCATCAGGCAAACCAGGCGACCACACAACCTGCACCAGTTGTGGTTGAAGAAACAACGAAGTTTCGGGCAGAAAAAGTTCGCCCGAACGCAATGGAAGTGTCGCACAAACCTCAAAATCTTACGAGCGTTACCGATACTACTCAAAGCAAACTGGCTAAACAGGAGGCGATTGAACCCGTAAATAAAATTCAAAAGAATAATACTCCCCGCCAGGATTCGTCGGTACTGGCTGAGGTTACTAAAACGCTTGCCACAGGTTTTGAAACACAAATCGTAAAAACGGAAACAGCCAATGTAACAGGCGCCGAAAAAAACGCCCTGGCAGCAATAGCTGAACCTGCAAAACCCATTGCCGCTCTTCAGGAATTTGATGACGATGATGACGAAGCGGATGATCGAAATAAAAAAGGAGCCACGCCTGGATTTTGGAAACGTGCCGTAAAAATTGCTCAGGATGCCAATGGTATGGGACTGAAATCTGTTTACGGTGAATCGGGTAAAAACTCTGTGTTGCTTTCGTTCAACGAAATCAGTGTCGAAAAAAAATAAACTCCTGTAACTTTTTTAAACACTGCCCGTCTTACTCATAAAATAAAACAACTACTATGAAAAAATTAACTGCCTTCTCGCTTGTACTGCTCACAGGAATTATGAGCTGCACCGCGCAAAAAACTGAAACCAGGCAAGCAGGCGCCTTTACCCGTTTAAAATTACTTGGCTCCGTGAATGTGACTTACACAAGTTCGGATACTATGGAACTTAAGGTTACTGCTGCTGATAAAGAGATTTCAAATGTGCTTACACAAATGGATGGCGAAACACTTGTTATTGAAAACAAGGGAACCTTTAAATCGCCGGTAAATGTTTACATCAAAAATCCATCTTTGTTAAGTTCTATCGAATGTGCCGGAGCCACCTGGTTTAAAAGTTCCAATATGGTTAAGAGCAACAATATCAGCATTGACCTTACCGGAGCTTCAAACGCTGAATTAAATACAGTGGCCGATAAAATCAACTGCGAACAGTCAGGTGCAAGCAATGCCAAAATAAAGGGTAGGGCGGGGGAACTCTCGCTAAATATAGGTGGTGCCGCCAACTTTAAGGGCTATGAGCTAACCGTGAACAGCGCCACGGTTACTTCGTCCGGAGCTTCTAAAGCGAAGATTTTTGCGACAGATAAAATTAAAGCTACTGCCAATGGCGCCAGTACCATTCGCATCAAAGGCGATCCGAAAGAAGTAACAGCCGAGTCAACTCCAGCAGCCAGCGTGGGTAAGGTGTCGTCTCAGGTGTCTAAAAGTGAAAGCGAAGGCGATACCGTGATTTATAACCTGAAAAACAAAAAGATTATAGTGGTAACAAAGGATGATGTAGAAGAAGTGAGAGAAAAGGACAAAAACCATGAGTCAGATATTAGTGAATTTAAACATTGGAAAGGTTTTACCATGGCCGCCAACGGATATTTTAATACCAGGGGCGGGCTTAATGTGCCTAAGCAATATAATTACATGGATCTTGATTATAGCCACTCATTCAATTTCCAATTCAATATTATCGAGCGTCATTTTAATATTCACAAAAACTACGTGAAGATTGTAACCGGTATGGGGTTTGATTACCACATTTATGCACTAGCAAACCGTGTTAATTTAAATCCGGACACATCGTTTACCTGGGGTGTAAGGGACTCAAGCGGCGCTAATTTTTTAAAAAACAGGATGCGTTGCACCTATCTTCAGGTGCCTCTGCTGCTCGAATTCAACACCAGCAGTAATCCCGACAAAACATTTCATATTGCCTGCGGAGTTATTGGAGAATACCTGATTGCATCGCGCACCAAGCAGGTGCTTGAAATTAATAAAACAGAGTTTAAGCGAGTAAATAAAGATAACTATAACCTCACCCCGTTTGCCCTCAAAGCCCATGTAAATGCTGGTTATGGCGGATGGACCCTGTTTGCCGAATACAATTTAACCCCGCTGTTCGACCACGGCAAGGGCCCTGAACTTTATCCGTTTAACGCCGGAATCAGAATCATTCCTTTCACCTAATAATTGGTTTTAGTTAGCAGGTAGGAAAATGAAAGCGCCTTAAACGGCGCTTTTTTTTTGCTTATTGTTGCATTAATCAATATTTAGTTTATTTTTGTTTATAGCATGAATAACGCTTACCTAGCACATATCCATTTGCCTAAGGAGTTTACCCCGGAGCTTTATGGAAAAATACCAGCACAGCGTGATCTGATAAACGAGCTGCTAAAAAAGCAGATCATTCTAAGTTATTCCCTTGACATGGAACGAAAAAATGTCTGGGCATTTATTGCAGCCAACAGCGAAAATGAGGTAATGGACATTTTAAGCACTTTCCCCATTATCAAGTTTGTGAGGGTTAGCATTCACGAGCTTGCTTTTTATGAAACCACAGCAAGCTACATGCCCGATCTCATAATGAACTAGGTTTTATTCATTCCAGATTTTCCAACATCAAATTGCAACCCCTTACATCGCTGTGATCGTAGCGGCCCAACAATTCAAAGCTGCCATCGCTGTAAGTTCTTCCAATATCCTTTGTTGCTATAAAACAGCAGGAGTTAATATTCGCCAGATCTATTACATTTATTCCACCGGTTCTGCCATCGTTTATCAGATTAAGCGGATCGTCTATTTCACGGGTCATCACCCGCATCCAGGGTGGGCACTTAAAAATGCCATTACCATGACTGTATGCCTGGCTCAACAGTTCGGTCATGCCGTATTCGCTGTGTATTGTCTTTACACCAAGTCCAGATATCAGCGCCGTGTGTAATTCACTTTTCAGCATTTCTTTTCGTGTTCCTTTCATGCCTCCGGTTTCCATTACAATAAAGTTGTCCGAAAGTTTAACTCCAAATTCACACAGATTGAGCAGGGCATAGCTTACGCCAATGAGCAGTGTTTTCTGACTTTTTTGTTTTAAGAAATCAATGGTACTCAGGAGGGCATCCATTTCCCTCAAAAAAAAGCCGCTTCGCGGGTGTTCCGACTCATCTATAAGCTGCCTGCACATGTAAACCAGCGAAGAGCCTTCCCGTTCGAGATAATTGGGCAATAATGCCAGGATGCAGTAATCTTTAGGGGCTCCGTAAAATATCCTGAAGCCGGCTTTAAAACTCTTTTCGTACACCAACACGTCGCTCACGTAATGTTTTGAAGGTACTTGCGAAGTTGTGCTGCTGCTTGTGAAGCAAACAGGCTTAGCCGTTACGGATTTTGTTACAATGGCGTGGCTTTTAAAAAACTCAATTGGCAGGAATGGTATGTCAGTGATTTCCATTACACTTTCATCGCTCACATTCAATTGCCCGCACCATTCGCGATACACCTTGTTTTTTTGATATTGTAGCCTGAACGCATTCAGCGCAGCCATTTTAAAGTCCCGATCCGATACAATATCAAAAGGTATATTTTCGTTTTTTAACAAGTTTGTCAGCTATGTGGCTGCTAAGTTATTAGTAAATTTAGGTATTGTTTACATGATGAGGTTTTTTATCATAACAACGTTTTTATTCGTACTGGTTTCGTGCGTTAAAAAACCAAGTACCAATCCGGTACCTCAGCTTGAATACAAAAATGCATATGGTTTTGGCCTCACTTCAACTGGTGGCGACACCGCAGTAGTAGTAGTTGGTTACGAAGACGGGGATGGCAATCTTTTTGTGGATGATTATTCGCAGGGTCCCAACCTGATCATGACTACGTACTATTACAATTCTGATTCGGCCAAGTTTCTCAAAGACCGTAGTTTTTCCAACACGGTTAAACAGCCGGATAACGGCTACTACAAGGGCAAGTCAATTAAGGGCGATATTTATCTTCCGCTCAGGGAGTTCAGATCGAACAATACCCGCAAGATTATCAAGTTCAATATCTTCATGAAGGATATGAAGAGCAATGTTGCCAACACGGTTTCCTCGCCGGTGTACACGCTCAATTTTTAGCCCCGAAAGCTGCAATTATTTTTTCTGCAATAAGTCTGCTCATGCGATAATTGCTTTCATAGGTCCAGCCCGCAATGTGCGGGCTCAGTATTACCTTATCGCTTTCTGTTAAAAACTTCATGGGAGCTGGCAGACTGTCGTTGTCCATTTTTTCAAACGAAGAGCTTTCGTATTCAAGCACATCAAGGCAGGCGCCGATTACCTTCCCGTTTAAAATGGAATCAACAAGGTGTGCCGTATTCAGGCATTTGCCACGCGACGTATTAACGAGGTAAATGTTTTTTCGAAAGCGCCCTAAAAAATCGTTGTTTACGAGGTATTGCGTTTCAACGGTAAGTGGCACATGAATACTCAAGATGTCGCATTCGTGATAAAGTGTTTCAATCGTGCATTCATTTACCAAGGCATTGCCAAATCCGTGTTTGTATTTGTCGTAAGCCAGTATTTTACAGCCAAAGCCACGCAGCTTTTCTGCAAAAGCACTGCCCATGTTGCCGTAACCAATAATGCCTACAGTACGTTCTTTTATTTCGTGGCCTCGGTTTTCGGCCCGCAGCCATACCCCCCGGCGCACCTCCTGGTCGGCCTTTTTAAGATTATTCATCAGCATCAATAGCATGCCTAAGGCGTGCTCGCCTACAGCGTCGCGGTTACCTTCCGGAACGCTGATACATTTTATGCCCTTTGTTTCACAATGATCTGTATCAATATTTTCGAGTCCGGCCCCAACGCGGGCAATACATGTTAGTTTTGATGCCCTGTTGATAGTTGGCGCATCCAGTCTAAAACGGCTCCGTATTACAAGGATGTCGTAAAGGTGAATTTCGTTAAGAAGTTCGGCAGTGCTTTTTTCCCAGTGCAGGGCACACTCAAATCCGGCATGAATAAGGGTTTTATGAAGAATTGGATGGTTGGAGTCGGCAAAAAGTACACGCATGATTTACGAAATTAAAAGTAATATCAAATGACGAATTTTACATTAT
>CALMNJ010000087.1 GCA_937868675.1 uncultured Bacteroidota bacterium
AATAAAAACAGGAAAACAACTATCAGCAGGGCCCGCATTTACGAAACAAGATCTTTAACAAGCAGGTGGCCGGGTTTGGTGTCCATCAGCTTTTCCATATCATGCATCAGGGCATTAATATGGTTTAATTCGGCCGAGTCATTTATTGGAAGGTTGTTTACACCTTTACACTCTAACGTATCAATTATATATTGCACGGTGAATTTGCTTTCAGTAACACCTGGCTGGTAAACTACGTCTTTCTCGTTTTCAGTTTTCACTTCAACAAAAATCCCGGTTTCAATAAATTCGTTCACCAGATTCTTTGTAAGGCGTGATGGGAGGTCAAGTCGTTCCGAAATACCCTGTATGTTAAGCGAGGATTCTCCTTCATGAAAGCGTTTTGCCACGAGGCTGGCAATCATGAGTGACAGCACTTTTTTGTAGCGGACGCTAAGGTTTTGTATGTCTTCTTCAAGTTCATAATGGTCAACATACTGGTTTGCGTATGCCATTTCGGCACCAAACAATACAATGTACCAGGCATATTGAATGTAGATAAGAAACAACGGGAGTGCCGCAAAGCCGCCATAAATGGCATTCATACGATTGGCACCTACCTGAAACTTAACGTAGCCCCATCCCAGAAGCTCGAAAAAAATCGTGGAAACAATGGCAGCAGTAAAGGCTGGTCTGAAATTAACCCTTGTGTTGGGCATTACTATAAACAAAAAAGCGAATGCAGCTGCCACCAGCAGGTAAGCCAGAATGCTGATTAGAATGGTTCCGACGATGCCAAGGAATTGCATATTACCAATGTGTGTTTCAATGGCGACCCGAATGCCGCCAGACACGATCAACAGCACCGGACCAACCATCATAATGGTGAGGTAATCAGTAATTTTACGAACCCAGCTTCTGCCGCGACGCACTTCCCATATAACGTTAAAGCTGTTTTCGATGCTGATGAGCAGTTTCATCACACTCCAAAGAAGGAGCACTACACCAAAGCCCGCAATAACGCCTCCTTTGGTGGTAGCAAGCATGGAGTTGGCGTATATGAATGCATTGCTGAGTACATCTTTATATTCCGGATATTTTGAAAGAATTTCCTGTTGTAGAGTTTTTTCGTAACCAAAACCCTGCGCTATGGCAAACACAAGGGCCAGAATAGGTACAATCGAGAACAAGGTATAAAAAGTAAGGGCCGTAGCTGAAACCAGGCAGTTGTCTTCATAAAAACCTTTTGATGCAAGCGTTAAAACACGGATTTGTTTAATGATAAATCCCTTGCCCCTGCTTACTTTATTGAGCCTGATCTTCCAGAGCCGGTTGCTGATAAAATCTACCAGCCACCTTATTAAACCGATGAGTTTGGCCATTGAAACAAAAATAACAAAATAATCAGAGTGCGGATTTTTTAAATTATCTTCATAACCATTAAAAAAGTATAAAGTCTGAGAACTTACAAACGCTATATTTTCCAATTACTTGGACCACTTCTGGCGTTTTTGTTTTGGTTTTTTATTGAGCTTGATCCTGCCAACCATCACGCAAGCCTTATGGCGGGTGTGGCTGTTTGGATGTGCACCTGGTGGTTTACCGAAGCGGTGGGTTTGGCGGTAACTGCCCTTGTGCCCGTGCTTGTAATCCCTGTATTGGGAATAAGCGATTGTAAAACTGTTGCTCAGCAGTATTCTGACAGCATTATTTTTCTTTTCATTGGCGGCTTTATGCTTGCCTTCGCCATTGAAAAATGGAATTTCCACAAGCGCATTGCTCTTAAAATACTTTCGCTTGTTGGAAAAAACCCGGCTACCATATTATTCGGGGTAATGCTCTCTACTTACTTAATCAGCAACTGGATTAGTAATACGGCCACCACGATGATGTTGTTTAGTGCGGTATTTGCCCTGATACAGGAAACAAAAACACACATCGAAAAAAATCAAAACCGGTTTGCTGCAGCGCTATTACTGGGTCTGGCGTTTTCGGCAACCATCGGAGGTATGGCAACCCCCGTTGGAACCCCGCCCAACATGTATTTTTTTAAATCATTCAGACAAGCGTTTCCTGGCAGCGACGAGCTGAATTTTTTAAAATGGAGTTTTATCGGGTATCCGATTTCACTCACCTTTTTGCTGATAACCTTTTTTGTACTACACTTTTATTTTTTGAGAGGTAAAGTTGTCATGCAAATCGGGCGAAAGTATTTTAAGGAAAGTTATAACAAACTTGGATCATTTAGCTGGGAGGAAACGTGGGTGGCCATATTATTTATCACTTGTATTCTTTTATGGTTTACAAGGGCCGACATTGAATTCAGCGGGTTCACCTTTAAAGGCTGGAATCACATTTTTGCTGTGCCTAAGTTTATTGACGATGCCTTTGTTGCTTTGTTTGCCGCACTGCTTTTATTCCTTATTCCATCAAAGGCAAAGCGTGGCGAAGGCCTATTGGTTTGGGACGATGCGACCAAACTACGTTACGATATCATTCTGATGTTTGGATCGGGATTTGCTCTGGCATACGGGTTCGAAATTTCGGGCCTCAGTAACTGGCTGGCGGCCAGTCTTGTTGTGCTTAAAGGAGTACCCACAGTTTTGATCATACTGGGAATCTGTGTCGTGGTTACTATTATCAGCGAATTCGCATCCAACATTGCAAGCATTCAGCTGGCTATACCTGTGATGATAGCATTGCAAAAAGATTTACAAATGCAGCCGCTACTCTTAATGATTCCAGCCACGTTTGCGGCGTCACTCGGTTTTATGTTGCCGGTAGCTACTGCCGCTAACACCATTGTTTTTGGTACCCGTCAAATTGAGATGAAAGATATGTTCAGGGTAGGTATTGTGCTTGATTTATTGGGCATACTGATTATCACGTTAATGTGTTATTTATATTTGTCGTAGCGGTATGATTGTAGCAAAGGGCATTCATAAAACCATCCAAAACCTGGATATACTCAAGGGCGTTGACCTTGAGATAAAGAGCGGAGAGATCGTATCCATTGTAGGCTCTTCTGGTGCCGGCAAAACAACACTGCTTACAATTCTTGGAACTTTAGACAGGCCAAGCCGGGGGCAGGTTCTTATTAACGGGGAGGAAGTTTCGAAACTAGGTGATAAAAAACTCGCTGCTTTCAGAAACCAGAACATTGGCTTCGTTTTTCAGTTCCATCAGTTACTTCCGGAGTTTACGGCACTTGAAAATGTGTGTATTCCTGCTTTTATTAAGGGACGCGGAAAAAAGGAAAGTATGGAAAAAGCCGCCCAATTACTTGATATGCTTGGCCTGGCAAACCGAACAAACCACAAACCTTCAGAACTAAGTGGCGGGGAGCAGCAGCGCGTGGCGGTTGCCAGGGCGCTTATTAATGGCCCCAAGGTTATTTTCGCCGATGAGCCCAGTGGCAATCTAGACAGTAAAAATGCAGAAGAACTGCATAAGCTTTTTTTTAAACTGCGTGCCGAATTCGGACAAACCTTCGTAATCGTAACGCATAACAACGCGCTGGCTCAAATGGCCGACCGCACACTGGTTATGAGCGATGGGCGAATAATCCAGTCATAAAACTCTACCTTTTTCGAAAAGCAGGTTTTTTTTCAATTGTTAAAACCGCCATGCTTTAAGGCCAAATTAAACTTTACTTTTTCAAAGCAAATCGCTAACTTTGATTGAAGGGGTTATTTGTGGGGATGCGGTAAATTATTGTCTAACTAAATCTCACCGCCATGTCGTTGTACCAGCAACCTGAACACATTTTAAAGGCACTTGCCGGGCGCACCCAAAACGGGCTGCTTAAAAAACTGAAAACGAGTTTGCCGCCCATTGACTTTTGTAGCAATGATTATCTTGGATTTTCCAAAACGGGCATGCTTTTCGACCGGATGAAAAGCAAGGAAAGCAACGGTTCGCCACTGTTTGGTTCAACCGGCTCGCGCATTGTAAGCGGAAACTCGTCGTTTACCGAGGAGGTTGAGAAACAGATTGCCATGTTTCATCATGGACGGAGCGCTCTGCTTTTTAACTCGGGGTACGATGCCAATCTGGGCTTACTTTCGTGTGTACCCCAAAAAACGGACCTCATTCTGTACGATGAATTGGTTCATGCCTCAATTGTGGATGGTGTGAAGCTTAGCCAGGCCACTCATTATAAATTCAAACACAACGATGTGGATTCGCTGGAAGAATTAATTTACCGGCACCATAAAAATTATGACAATATTTATGTCGTCGTAGAGAGTGTTTATTCGCTCGATGGCGATTCGGCGCCGCTGCTTGAACTGGTGGAGATTTGCGAGGTGCTTAAAAATATTTTTCTGATTGTTGATGAAGCACATGCTATTGGTGTATTTGGCAAGCAGGGCCGGGGGCTTTGTAATGCACTGGGCATTGAACAACGTTGTTTTGCACGCATGTATGCCTACGGAAAAGCAATGGGATGTAATGGGGCCGCCATTGTAGGAAGCGACATCCTCCGTAACTACCTTATCAATTTTTCGCGACCGTTTATGTACACCACGGCGCTGCCGCGTCCCAATGTGGAGGCCATTCTCCACGCTTACAAGCTGCTCATTGAAACCGATCAGAAGGATGCTCTGCAATCAAACATCGCCTACTTTTATGCGCGCACCAGCAGTATCAAATGCCTGGTAAAAAGTCAGAGTGCCATTCACACCCTTCATTTGTGTAGTAACGACCTGGTGGATAATTTTGAAAAAGAGTTGCTCGAACGCAATATATGTTGTCGCACCTTCAAAAGCCCTCAGGTAAAGCCGGGAGCCGAGCGTATCCGGTTTTGCATACATGCATTTAATACCCGCGAAGAACTTGATCAGCTTGTAGCTGCGATAGCGACGCTCAAAAATTTTAAACACACGGTTCCGCTTTAGTTGATTTTAAACTTTTCTACCAGCCTTTATAGTTGTCCAGAAAGAAAATGATTACGATTAGTTTATTTCCCATTAAACTTTTTATCCAATTGCCAGGTTAAAAATCCTGAACCAATTCCAATTGCCATTCCGGCCAGCAGATCGCTGGGGTAGTGTACACCCAAACGCATTCGTGAATAACCAACAAAACCGGCATAAAGATAAGCCGGCACCGCCACCTGCCATTTCCGGTAGCTCAGGCTCAGTGCTGTGGCGGTAGCGAACGCAGATGTGGTATGGCCGCTTGGAAAAGAGTATGGCCCCACCAGTTTGTCGCGCTGAATAATTTCGCCGGGGTATTGCGCAAAGGGCCGTTTGCGGTTTACAAGATATTTTATACCGGTAGTTGTGGCAAGGGCCAGGCCAATGGTGACGCCCCCTTTAAACGCGTTGCGCTTCATGACAGGGTTGTTGTGAATGTGGCCATCAAGCCATACTGCCCCAACCGAAAGCGGCATAGCTGCGTAAACCGAATTAGTGACACCAAGCATTCCCCTGTCCCACACAGGCATCTCTTTTGAATTTAATGTTCTAACGATGCGCGCGTCAATATTCTGTGCGCCTAGAGTGCATGCAATTAAAAGAGATATGAAAACAAAAAAGTGTTTCATGATTTAAACAAGCATTCCGGCAATGGTAGCCGATAAATAACTTGCCAGGGTGCCGCTTACAAGAGCCCGCATACCAAGTTTGGCAAGGTCGGCCCGGCGTTCGGGTGCAAGCGCACCAATGCCGCCTATTTGCATTCCTACCGAACTGAAATTTGCAAAGCCACAAATGGCGAAACTTGCAATAATAAGTCCCTTTTCACTTAAAGGAGTACTCAGCCGGTGGGTCATGGTATCAAACGCGATAAACTCGTTAATGGTTAGTTTTTGTCCCATCAGTGTGGCAACCTGGTTCACATCTTCGGCTGGCACACCCATGCACCATGCAAGCGGGTAAAATAATTTTCCGAAAATGTAATCGAGCGACAGAGGACCGTATATTTTTCCGAGTCCGTAATTAATGAAAGCAATCAAACCGATAAAACCGATGAGCATGGCAATCACGTTAATCGCTATTTTCATACCATCGGAGGCGCCATGCGAAATGGCGTCAATCAGGTTGGAGTGCTCTTTTTTAACTTCAAGTTTTACCGTTCCTTTTGTGAGCGGCTCTTCGGTTTCGGGTAAAATAATTTTAGAGATCACGATGGCCGCGGGGGCTGCCATTAAGCTTGCAGTAAGAAGGTACTCGGCGCGGGCGCCCATATTAATGTACACGATCATGATGCCGCCGGCAATGCAGGCCATGCTTCCGGCCATTGAAGAGAGTAGTTCGGAGCGGGTCATGGTAGAAAGATAGGGTCGTATCATAACCTGGGCTTCCACTTGTCCTACAAAGGCGCTGGCCACATTGCTGAGCGCCTCGGCGCCGCTGGCCCTCATCACAAAGTTCATAATGCGAGCAATGAAGGCCACAACCATCTGCATAAATCCGATATGATAAAGAACGGCCACCAAAACGCATACGAGGATAATGGTGGCGGTAACACTGAAGGCAAATACAAAGGTGTGTTCCATTCCAAAGGAAGCAGAGGTGCCATCGTGCCGGTCAACCATAATTCCTCCGTAAACAAAACTTGCACCCTGCGTAGCAAACTGTTCTATTTTGGAGATACCTCGCCCCAGCCAGGCAAAAAAGCGTGTAACAGGCGCTACCTTGAGTACCATTATGGCAATAAACACCTGCAATGCCAGACCACTTAGAACCAGACGCAGGTTAATGGCTTTGCGGTTGGATGACATCAGGATTGCCAGCCCGAAGATTACTGCTATGCCGATGAGCCCTGTAAAACGTTCCATTGCCGTTTAATAATGAAAGCAAAATACAAAATAAATGTTGTAACCAAAATATGTGGAGGTTGTTATTGATTGTAAAGGGTAACCATGAAAAAGATAGTGTTAACATGCCTTTTGCTGTTTGTATTAACAGCAGAGGCAAAGCATCGCAGATTGAATCTTCAGAAAGCAATGGAACTTAAACTTGTAAAGGCGGGCGCATCGAGCCTCGGGGCTTACCAGGGCAACTGCATCAGTATGAGTCTCAAAAACCTTACGGCCGATTCCTTGCTGGTTGTGGTAGAGGCAGGAAGAAGACTCAACTCAAAGGAGGATCGTTATCAGGACATCATCATTACACGCGAAGAGTTTATCACCCTTCGCAAAGCTGAGGAGAAAAAATTTAATGTAAAGGGCTATTGTTGTCAGGCATCGAACGCGGCGCCTTGCTTAAATGCTAAGTATGATGTGAACACCATGGCCGATAGCGGGCTTGTTGCGCTGGCAAGGTTTCTGAACGCAAACAGTTTTGATACCCAGGCCGAACAGCATGCTATATGGGCGGTAAGCGATAAGCGCCCTACTGCCGCCATATCAAACAAGTACGATTCGCTGGTGCTGCCACTTAAAAGACAGGTGGCTGCCATTAAGGGTGAAAAGCTTCCCTGGTACAATCTGATGGTTGTAACCTATGTTTACTCAACCGGACATTTGGATAGTCACGCCTCGTTGCTTAACGGCAATCTGGATTTTTCCAATAATGAAGAGGGATATGGCACCTTGAAAGTGTATGATGAGAAAGGCCGCCAGGTTTGCATTACCGAAAGCAAATGGCTGAAAGCAGGAACCGGTCAAAAATATGCTTTGAGTCTGCCGGTTAAAACACTAAACCCCGGTAAGTACAGAATTGAACTGACCTTAGATAAAATATTACTTGCTACGCAGGCATTTGAAATTTAAACTTTTCAGTTCAGGCTTTAAAGAGAGGGAATTTTTCCATCATAGAATTCACCTTCTTTTTTATTTTGGCGAGTTCGCGTGGGTTACTGCGGTTGCTCAAAACGGTATCAATTAGCCCCACAATTTTCACACAGTCCTTTTCCTTTAGGCCGCGAGTGGTAATGGCTGCCGAACCAATGCGAATACCCGAGGTAACAAAGGCCGACTTGTCGTCGAAAGGCACCATGTTTTTGTTTACAGTTATGTTCACCAGCTCAAGCGCCGCCAGAGCATCTTTTCCAGTTATGTTTTTGTTCCGGAGGTCAATCAGGAACATGTGATTGTCGGTGCCATTTGAAACAATATGATAGCCCGATTGTAAAAAAGCGTTGGCAAGTGCCTGTGAATTTTTCACCACCTGAACGCAATAGTGCAGGTAGTCGTCGCTGAGCGCTTCGCCAAAGGCCACGGCTTTGGCAGCAATCACGTGTTCAAGCGGACCGCCCTGGGTACCGGGAAAAACAGCCATGTCAAGTACATTGCTCATCATTTTTGTTTCGCCCTTTGGTGTTTTTTCACCAAACGGATTCTCGAAATCCTTACCCATCATTACCAGTCCGCCCCTTGGCCCGCGCAGGGTTTTGTGGGTAGTGGTGGTAACTACATGGCAATGTGGCAGCGGGTCGTTCAGTATGCCTTTTGCTATTAATCCGCTGGGATGCGAAACGTCGGCCATAAGTATGGCGCCCACTGCATCGGCAATCTGCCTTAGCCTGGCGTAGTCCCAGTCGCGCGAGTAAGCACTGGCTCCGCAAATAATCATATTTGGTTTTTCCTTACGGGCAGTGGCCTCTAGTGTGTCATAATTCACTCTTCCCGTTTCGCGTTCTACCCCGTAGGACACAACTCTGAACAATTTGCCAGAATAATTTACAGGCGATCCGTGGGTAAGGTGTCCGCCATGCGAAAGGTCGAGGCCCATGATGGTGTCGCCCGGCTTAAGGCAGGCCAGCATCACTGCTGCATTGGCCTGTGCTCCGGAGTGGGGCTGCACATTAACCCATGCTGCGCCAAAAAGTTCTTTTGCTCGGTCAATGGCAAGCTGCTCAATCTTATCAACCACTTCACATCCTCCATAATAGCGTTTAAATGGAAGCCCTTCGGCGTACTTGTTGGTAAGCACGCTACCCATGGCCTGCATAACCTGGTTGCTTACATAATTTTCTGAGGCAATAAGTTCCACCCCCGATGTTTGACGGTGGAGCTCTTCTTTAATCAGCTTAAAGATGGTATTGTCTTTTTTTATCATGGCGCACTGTTGTTACTGGTAAATAATTTTTGCGAAGCAAGCAAAATTAAACAAATAAGCGGCGATTGCACAATTCCCATAAACCATCGGCTCAGGGTGTATTCATCATCGTCAACTCGTTTGTTTATTAATACACCATAGGCCATAGAGATAACTGCCATCAAAGAAATAAGAATATATGACCAGTTGAGTGTTTTTAATATGACGGCCGAGCCTGACATTTTTTTAAGGGCAAGCCTGTTAAGAAGGTAGAATGCAACGACTGAAAGCACGGTGAACAGGTATTTACTGTAGTAGAGCGTTTCGTATGCCAAATGCGTGAAGGGCCGCATTATATAAGGCGTTGGAAGCACCGGGGGTGAGTTGTAAAACTTTGAAAAGAGAATAACATTAATCTGAACAAAAAAAAATTCGCGGATGTATCCGGCTGCCGCAAACAATACAAGATAAAAAACTACGCTTTTAACCTTCATGCCGATTGGTTTTGCTACTGGTAAATTTATTCACCCACACCATCCAGAGAAGAAATATAAATGCATATACAATAATTGTAAAAGTATAATTATGATTAAAATCAAGGGCGTAAGGATTGTAAAAGGCAATGATGGCCAAACATACAACCCTGATGATATTAACAGCGTGAATAACTAAAACACCTATTGGTATGTACCAAAGCTTGTGTTTTAGGGGGCCCGGGTAAGCCATTACAAACACGGCAAAAAGCCCGAAAAGAGTGGCGGCGTTGCAATTTGCCCCCACCCACACGCCATTCGATCCGTCAATCCCAAAAACCTGCATGTCGTGGTCCTGAAGAAACATAAACGTTTTGTAACCCATCCCGGTAAGAATCTGGTTCGAAACTTTTATTATGTGCGCGATGAGTTGCTGGTCGAGTAACGTGTAAGGTTTTATAACAAACTGATAAAGCAGATATAAAAAAACATAGCCTAAAGCAGCTAAAACGAGAAAACGGGTGAGTGGATTTGTTGTGATTACCGCCTTTTTCATGGCAGCCTGCCAGCCATCAGGCTGTTAGAGATTTTTTCCTGAAATCGTACAGTTTTTTGGCTGCAAAAAGTAATCCGGCAGTTATAAGAACAATAACACCGTTATCTGCCGGGATACAGGGCGGAGGCCAGCAGGAAGGGTTACCGGTGGTGCCGGATGGGGGGGTTGGAACAGTGGCGAACGCATCGGTAAAGCTGATGAATAA
>CALMNJ010000088.1 GCA_937868675.1 uncultured Bacteroidota bacterium
CGGCACCACCGGCTTAAACTCGCCCAACACGTTGAGTTCTGTTACAAGCGTGTCGCGGGTATTGAGATCGTTGTGATATTTACCGCTCCAGAAAAAGGACTTTTGTCCCTGTTTTATCTGCAGACCATCAAGGCTTACGCCCGATTTTTTAAGCAGATTCAGGAAGTCATGCGGAAAATCATCGCCTACTACGGATACAAGGTGAATGTTATTTGAGAAATAAGAGGCTGCAAGACTAATATAAGATGCGGCACCGCCTACAATCTTATCTGTTTTTCCAAAGGGAGTTTCAATGGCGTCAAAGGCCACCGAACCAACAACTAATAAGCTCATGTGTTTCCAAAAAAATTTCAGTAAAGATATTGTTTATTTAGAAAAATGGGAGTAATTTTGCAACCCTAATCAGGAATTCCTCCTTAGCTCAGCTGGTTAGAGCACATGACTGTTAATCATGGGGTCCTAGGTTCAAGTCCTAGAGGGGGAGCAAAGGCCGCAAATTTGCGGCCTTTATTATTTGTAACAATTAAAAAAGCACGACCTGCGCCGTGCTTTTTTTAAGTTGCGATATTTTAAATCAGTTTTTTTGCATTTTCAATAGCAGCGGCCAGACCTTCGGGCTTGCTTCCGCCGGCCTGCGCATAAAATGGCTGACCGCCACCACCGCCATTAATTTCTTTGGCCAGTTCGCGAACAATTTTGCCGGCGTTGAGGTTTTTTGATTTCACCAGTTCGTCGTTAATGATCACCGAAATGCTTGGCTTACCCTGAACCTCGGCGGCCAGCACACAAAACAGCATGGGCACTTCGTTTTTGAGCTCAAACAACAGGTTTTTAATTTCTTCGGCACTGTCTAACGTAACCTGCAGGGCGCAAAAGTTTACTTCGCCGCGCTTTTCGAGGTTTGCGAGGATGTCTTTTTTTACGCTTTGAGCTTTTTCCCTGTACATGGCCTGCAGTTGTTTTTGCAGACCGTGATTTTCTTCGATAAGGCCTGATAGGCTTTTAACGAGGTCTTTTGGATTTTTGAGAATGTGTTTTACCTCATCAAGCAGTTTGGTTTGTTGTTCAAAAAATTCTTCGGCCTTCAGTGAGGTAATGGCTTCCACGCGCCTGATACCAGCTGCAACTGCGCCTTCGCTTACAATTTTAAAATAACCAATCTGCCCTGTGGTGTTTACGTGACAGCCGCCGCAAAGCTCAACTGAATAGTTTTTATCAAAGGTAACCACCCTAACCACATCGCCGTACTTTTCGCCGAAGAGAGCCATGGCACCTGATTTTTTTGCATCATCTATGGCCATCAGTTCGGTTTTGCCGGTAACGTTTTCACGGATTTTGTTATTTACCATGCGTTCTACTTCACCTATTTCTTCAGGGCTCATTTTTGAAAAATGCGAGAAGTCGAAACGCAGATGATCCTCGTTTACAAGGCTTCCTTTTTGCTCTACATGTGTGCCTAAAACCTGACGAAGGGCGGCATGGAGCAGGTGAGTGGCGGTATGGTTATTGGTAGTGAGGACGCGTTTGTCGCGGTTTACGCGGGCTGTGAAAGCGGCGCTGAGTTTTTCAGGAAGCTTGTCGCAATAGTGAATAATAACCCCGTTTTCTTTTTTGGTATCGGTAATAAAAATTTTCTCGTTCACGTTTTCGAGTAAGCCTGTGTCGCCAACCTGTCCTCCGCTTTCGGCATAAAAGGGTGTTTTATTGAGCACGAGGTGAAACTGTTCTTTATTTTTTGCCTTTACCTTGCGGTAACGCAAAATGGCAGCGTCACATTCCAGGTCGGTATACCCCACAAATTCAGTTTCTTTGTCCTGACCTTCGGAAAGGATTTTGTTTTCTTCCACATAAATCCAGTCGTCGGTGTCAATGGCAGTGGCCAGTCGCGACCGGTCTTTGGCTTCTTCGAGGTGTTTTTTAAAAGCGTTCTCATCAATGCTTAAATCGTAACCGCGGGCAATGAGTGAGGTGAGGTCTACAGGAAATCCGAAGGTGTCGTATAAATCGAACACCGTTTTTCCGTCAATTACTTTTTTACCTGCAGCCGTGGTTTCAATACAAACCTGATCAATGCGGCGCAATCCAAGTTCGAGCGTCCGGTAAAACGAGATCTCTTCCTCCCGGATTACTTTTTCGATGAGTATTTTTTGTGTGTTCAGTTCAGGGAAAGCGCTTCCCATCTGATGCGCCAGTGTAGGCACAATGCGGTACATGAACGGCTCCTTGAGGTTAAGGCTCTGGTAGCCATACCGAATGGCGCGGCGCAAAATCCGGCGAATCACATACCCTGCACCTACATTGCTTGGCAACTGACCATCGGCAATGCTAAACGAAATGGTGCGGATATGGTCGGCAATAACCCGCATGGCAATATTGATCAGGTGTTGTTTTTTGTGCTTATCCTCGTCCTCGGCCTTGTAACGTAACCCGCTGAGTTCTTCAATTTTTTGGATAAGCGGCGTAAACACATCGGTATCGTAATTGCTTTGTTTGCCCTGCAGCACGCGCACCAAACGTTCAAAGCCCATACCGGTATCCACATGTTGTTTTGGAAGTTTAACCAGTGAGCCGTCGGCCCGGCGCTCAAACTCCATAAACACGTTATTCCATATTTCGATTACGTGCGGGTTATCGGCATTCACCAGTTTTGCTCCGGGCACTTTTTTACGGTCTTCGTCGCTGCGTCCGTCGTAGTGTATTTCGGAGCAGGGACCACATGGCCCGGTATCTCCCATTTCCCAAAAATTGTCTTTTTTATTGCCGTTTAAAATGCGGTCTTCAGACACAAACTGTTTCCAGGTATCGTAGGCTTCCTGGTCAAAGGCCAGCCCTTCGGCTTTGCTGCCTTCAAAAACGGTTACATAAAGCCGGTTTTTATCAATTTTATAAACCTCCGTAAGTAGTTCCCAGGCCCAGGCTATGGCTTCTTTTTTAAAATAGTCGCCAAAGCTCCAGTTGCCAAGCATTTCAAACATGGTGTGGTGGTAGGTATCTACACCTACTTCTTCCAGGTCATTGTGCTTACCGCTAACGCGCAGGCATTTTTGTGTGTCGGCAACCCGTTTAAATTTTACAGGTTCGTTGCCAAGAAAAATATCTTTAAACGGTGCCATTCCGCTGTTGGTAAACATAAGCGTTGGATCATTCTTCACTACCATTGGAGCACTTGGAACAATCTCATGTCCTTTGCTTTTAAAAAAATCTAAAAATGTTTTCCTGATTTCTGCTGAAGTCATATTTAATATCTGATAA
>CALMNJ010000089.1 GCA_937868675.1 uncultured Bacteroidota bacterium
TTTAATATTTAACCAAAATGATTTATCTTTAATCGTTCACACTTAAAAATTATTAAGCTTAACAAACTTCATCACCATGAAAAAAATTTACACTGTATTCCTATTCATTTTAACCTTCTGTTTTGGTGTTAAAGCACAAACAGTGCTCTACTCCAACACATTTAGCACCAGTCTTGGAACTGCTACCGCATATAATGGTGCCAATGGTAACTGGACATGGGTTAACTCATGTACTCAAAGTTCATCTGGTGGGCATTCTGCACCCGGTAGCGCTCTGTATCAGGGTTCCAGCTGCCAGTTTGGTAATGGTAGCAACACCGTTTCGGGTGATCTGAAAACCCCCGCTATTCCTATTACTGCCCTTGGCGGGACGTTAAGCTTCAATTATTTTATTGCCAACGAGTGTGGGAGCGGAAGCTGTACTTACGATGTTCTCAGTGCGCAAATCTCCAATAATGGAGGCATTTCTTACACAACGGTAGCCAGTTCAAACTCATCACCCGGTGGGATGGCAAATACAACCGGCTGGACCTCTTACTCAATGAATCTTTCAGCATATGCAAATCAAACGATCATTGTAAACTTTAATTTTAACTCTCTTGATGGAATTGCAAATGCTTACGATGGCATCTATGTTGACGACATTCTGGTATTGGGCGCATGTAGCATAAGTTTGGCGGCCACTGTGGGCAACCAACCCGTTAACCCCGCTATTTGCAGTGGAAACAGTCTTACGCTCACAACAAATGCTATCAGCAACTACAGCTGGAGCAATGGAGCTACCACCTCATCCATTGTTATTTCACCTTCGGTTAATACCACCTACTCGCTGTCTGCCACCAGTCCTTCCAACTGTACTGCCTCCTCTGCCATTGTTGTTACTGTAAGCCCGGGAGCACCTGTACTTACGGTTACCAGCAGCACAACCAATGTGTGTCTTGGTAAAACAGTAACCCTCACCGCAACCGGAGCCAACAGCTACTCATGGACAGGTGGTGTAACCAACGGAGCCGGATTTACGCCCACCGTAAGCGGAACTTATGTTGTAACCGGAATGAATGGTTGCGGAACAACAACCTCAGCAATTACCCTTACCGTAGCCCCACTTCCTGTTTCACTTTTAATAACCCCCACGGTGGTTTGCGCCGGAAGTCCGGCATTGCTTAATATTTCAGCGGGCTCCGCCAATGTGTTCACAATCACTCCAAATACACAGGTAATCGGAACCAGTTCCACTAATTTGTATCCTACATCAAACACTACCTACACCATTGTTGCTTCTGATGGTACCTGCTCAGGAGTTTCATCCATCAGTATAGCCACTAATCCAAACCCAACCATTTCAGTAGCTGCATCTGCAACACAGGTTTGTCAGGGTGATCCTGTAACGCTTACAGCAAGCGGCGGCAATACCTATACCTGGACCCCAATAACCAGCAACAATGCATCTGTGGTTGTAACTCCTACTACCGCTTCGTCATACTCTGTTGGTGGAAGTAATTCATTTAACTGCTCTTCTGGTGCGATTGTGGTTATCCTCACAAATCCAAGTCCGGTAATCACGGCAGTTACAAGTGATCCTTTAATATGCAATGGATCTTCGGCTACATTATCCGCTTCAGGAGCTTCTACTTATACCTGGAGTTCAGGCCCAACTGCGGCAACAACAATTGAATCACCGGTTGTGAATACAGTTTACACGGTTACAGGTACACAAAACAACTGTACAGGAACTCAAACGGTTGAAGTGGATGTTTTCACGCCATCAGTTACCATTACCGGAAATACTGTAATCTGTAGCGGCGCATCCAGCACGCTTAATGCAGTGGGTGCCGACTCATATACCTGGTTACCGGGTTTTACTTTTCCAACAAATGTTGTGTCGCCTACTTCTAACACAACTTACACGCTGGCTACCGAAACCAATACCAATAACCTGATTTGTCAGGCAACCAATACCATTGCGGTGAATGTAAACCCAACCCCCACAGTTACCGCAGCAGCTACCCGCACTGCCATTTGCAGAGGTGAAACAACAACTATTACTGCAAACGGTGCAAGCTCCTACACCTGGACTAACGCTTCGCAAAACACGGCTTCCATAGTGGTTAACGGCTCATTGGTTACCACGTTAAGCTATACTGTTACGGGCGAAAACTCATTCAATTGTTCCAATAGCGCAAGTCTTCAGATAAAAGTAAACGCCTGTATCTCAGTTCAGGAATACGAGGCCGCCGCGAAACTAAGTGTGTATCCAAATCCAAATAATGGATCATTTACTATTAGCAGCGACAGGAATGCGCACCTTAGTATTTATAATCAGCTTGGCCAGATCGTTAAAACAATTTCTATTAACGGGATTGGTGAATCAAAAATTGAAGTATCCGGGCTTCCTAAAGGCGTTTACTTTATTCGTAACACAGACGTTACCGAAGCAAGCAGCACCAAAATTATGGTTGAATAAAAAACTGAATTTTACATTACAAAAAAACTCCGCCTATCAGCGGAGTTTTTTTATTTGTGCCCTTCAAACTTCAGGATTCAATAAACTTAATTCCATACTGCTCTATTTCAGATAGCAGCAACGAATAAATTTCCTTTTCAACGGGGATACAAACACCGCTTAAGCTTATTTTACCGGTGAGGAAGTTTTTAACTGTGATCGCCAGCGGTAACCCAACTGTTCGGGCCATGGCGGTGTGCCGGCTATCCGCTCCAGTAACAACAAGCGATGATTTTAGCGTATGAGTAATCGGCTCTCCCGGTATTTCGTACTCAAACAGATGTTGCATCACAATCATATCCTTATCGGTTTCTGATAGTTTCCATTTTTCCTCAAGAAGCGCCTGTAGTATTTCTGCCGGGCTACCGTTTTTAAGGATAATCGGCTTGTCGGTGAGGATTTCAAGATAATCGAACTTTTCTTCCACTTCTGCATTCCAAAGCGCCCCTGCGAATGCGGCAACTCTTTCTTTAAGCTTGCCCTGGCCCTGTGGCAAAAAGGAACTTAACAGTTCGCCATAACTTAACCTGTCAGCATTTGCGATTTTGGATGTGTCGTCGGTAAGCCCCAATTTTACAAACACATTCCAGGCCCTGCAATAACCCTGTTGGCGAAGGGTTCCCCTTATCATGGTTTGTACTTCGGTAAGATTATATATATGACGATAAGAAATACTATCGCGGTTAGCATAAGCATCGAATACTCCGGCTCCCTCCACTTCAATCGTTTCAGTTTGTTCAAACAGCCTGTTATAAGGGATAAACTTTAGCTTGCCGTTGTTCAGATACTGCGCCGTACCCTGACCTGCGAGCACCACATTACGAGGGTTCCAGCTAAATTTATAACCCCAGGGATTGTTGTTGCTTTCAGGTGCCACCAGTCCACCACAATAGGATTTAAAAGACCTTACTACCCCGCCCTTCGATTTTATATGATCCAGTATTTTCATGGCGCTTGCATGATCCAGGCCAGGATCAAGGCCACATTCGTTCAGAAAAAACAGTCCCTTCTTTTGCGCTTCAGCATGCAGCGACTGCATGTGCTGACTTACGTAACTGGCCGTTGCCATGTGTTTTCCTAACTCCAGACAATCGGTTGCCACATCGCCATGCATAAAAGCAGGCAGCATCGAAATGATCAGATCGTGTTTTGAAATGAGATTCCGCCTGGCTGTTTCATCTTTAATATCAAAAGACAACGCGGCTCCCCTGGGATCACCATTAACTTTTTCGGTAGCCAGTTTCAGGTCCATGTCGGCCACGGTTATCTGCCAGTCGTAAACGGAAGCCTGTTTGAGAAGGTATTTTATCAGTGAAACCGAAGACCTGCCTGCACCGATGATAAGAATTTGCTGCATACTTCGGCAAAATTACGGCTTTAAAAATCAACCTTCACATAAAATAGCGGCAGAAATCCGAGCTGGTAGTTTTGAACCCAAGGTGTATTGCTTGATATGTTGGCAGGATCGGGCGCATAACTCAGCGCCAGAATATTTTTGGTACTCATAACATTAAGAAGATCGAGTGCCAGCTCGGTACCTACTTTTTTGCCGTTTATTTTATACGACATCCTCAGATCAAGTCTGTTATATGCTGCAAACTGGAGGGTATTTACGTTATCATCCTGCGGAACGATATCCATTACTGCATTGCTGGCTGCAAGATTTACAGGAGAATAACGTTTGCCTCCTCCATAGGTGAATTTGCCTCCAAAGCTCAAAATATTTTTCTGGTCGCTTCCAATATTGTATTCAAGTCCGGATAGTATGTTAAGCATGTAATTTCCATTAAAATCGGTATTAAATGTTTTATCGTTACTGCCCGTGTATTTACTATTATAAAGGCTTCCGCTCATCATAAAAAAATAATGGCGGTGATACAATTTTTCAAGGGTTAATTCAAGTCCGTAATTATAGCCGGTGCCATTGTTTACCATGGTGTAGATTGGGAAAAAGCGGCTAAATGTGGCCCCCCTGTTAATTGCCGAAACCCCCGAAGGAACCACATATACCGGAACGTTCCACAGGTATTGATAATACACCTCTGTTTTTATTTTAAAATAACGTGTGGCCATATAGTCGTATCCCATCACGAAGTGCTGGCTTCGACTGAAATCGAGGTTTGTGTTGGTTGTTTTGCGCTGAATATTTGGTACAAGCACGCCATTATTGACAATACTGTCGGGGATTGCAAAATACAAATACGTGGCCTGCATCTGGCTGTGTAACCCGTATGCCACGCTCCACACACTGCGCTGCGACGTCTGGTAACGCAGGCTGGCACGCGGTTCAATGCTATAGCGGTTGTTGAGCGTGAGCAACTGTGTAAACACACCTGTATTAAGACTTAGTTTGTCATCAAACTTATGCACAAAAGAAACATACGGTTGTATGAGGTAAAATGAAGCGTCTGTTTTTTCACGCACCTTAAATGTTTTTTGATTAATCACTCCTGCCAGCGTATCAAAGAGGGAGTTAATCTTAACGCTGTCGTGAAAATTAACGAAGAAACAATTCACAAAAACCCCTGCTTTAAGGCTGTTACGGGAGTTTATTTTTGTTTTTACGTAAGAGGCCAGGGTGGCTTTTCCTTCGTAAAAATTAAATCCCAGAATATGAGGTAAGGTATCGTTAGGAATAAAATTGCGGTCGCGCAATATCTGGTAATGATTCACGTCAATGCCCTGCGCCCCATAAGCAAGGCTGGTTTTAACAACACTACGGCTGCCAAGCGAGTACACATGGCTCAGTATGCCAACCCCCATTGCGGACGCAAAATACTGGTCGCGGTTCAAATCGCCGTACAACTCTTTGGGACGGGTAAGTGTTTTACTGAGTATAATTTTGATATTGCTTAGGCCCCCTATTGAACTAAAGCTGAACACGCCGGCCTTTTTTGTAGGAAAATTAAGTCTGAGGCCCATGTCCTGATAGCCGGGCACCGCGCTGGTTCCGATATTGAAATTTACTTTTCCAAAAAGGGCCAGCGTAGAATAGCGGTAAGTAAGCATATAACTCGCTCCAGACTTTTTGCTCAAGGGCCCTTCAAGAGCCAGTTCGGTACCAAGAACCCCCAGCTGAAATGTTCGTTCGTGCTTTTCGTTGTTGCCATTCCGCATCCGTAAATCAAACACGCCACCCAGTGCATTACCATAATTAGCCGGAAAGGCACCGGTATAAAACTCACTGTTTGAAAGGTATTTGTTGTTGATAATGCTTTGCGGACCACCTGCCGATCCGGCAATGGCAAAGTGATTCGGGTTAGGTATGTCTATATCCTCGAGTCGCCACAAAAGGCCGGCAGGGCTATTGCCGCGCACCACAATATCGTTTCGGGAGTCGTTGGTGCCCTGAACACCTGCAAAGTTTGAAGCCATCCGGGCCGGATCCTGACGGGAACCCGGGTACCGCTCCGTTTCTTCAATATTAAACGATTTCATATTAACAGCCTGCATGGTATTTACGACGTCTGTATCGTTATTAGCTTTTACCTCCACCTCCTCCATGTCTATGGCACTTTCTTCCAACTCCACATTCAGCACCATTTCCTTACCCGAGGTTACAATGATGTCTGTCATTGGAACCGGTTTATACCCGGTGTAAGTATATAAAAAGGTATGGCGCCCTACCGGCACTTCAGTTAGCTTGTAATACCCTTCATTGTTTGCAGTTGCAACCAGATGTATGGCGCCTGAGCGCATTTGCACAATGGCACCTGGCAACCCCATGCCGGTTACCTTATCCATTACCCGCCCCTTAACAGTTTGTGTAAACTGAGCGGCAAGTGGCGCTGTCAATAAAAAACAAACGAGAAGGAATACATTTTTTTTCATGCTCTAACTTTTTGTCAAAACTATACGCAGACCCGGGCGAATTTGTATCGCATTTTGCAAATTAGCGATTTTGTTTCGCATTTTTTGCAAATCGAAAAAGGTCTGAAACTTTTATTTTGATGATCGCCCCCGCAAAAGAAACTACAATTTTTTTTATCATTATACGTTATTAATGAAAACAAGAAGATAATGTCAGTACAAAAAATCAGGTTTTGCATCGTGTTCTGTTCACTTACCTTTTGTTTGTTTGCCCAAAAAAAGGATTTCGCTTCCATCTATGAAAAAAACGTAATCGGCTATTACGGTACGCACTACATTGTTAACGGGAAGGTAATGGGTTTACGGAAAATAAAACCAATGCTGCTTAATTATCCTGAATCGGCAAATGAATACAGACTTTACAAAAAAAAGGGGGCCATTGGTTTTGGATTTTATTTCGGCGCACTGGCCATGGACGTAGCGGCTATTAGCCTGATTGACAAAAACAATAACGCCGGCGTTGGCTTACTGTTGGGTAGCCTTGGTTTTTTTGGTGTTTCCATTCCTTTTCTGAACAGCTCAACCCGGCATTTGCAGCGCTCGGTGCACACCTACAACAGGGATATACTAAAGGATAATTTATAGTACAGTTCGTTTCTTTTGAGTTAATTCTTTAATTCTTTTATCTTTCTCAGCCAATAACTTTTCATAAAGCTCAAAAGCTTTTTCATTACTGTAATTGTATGAAGCGGCCGTGTTCAACTGACTTATGCCTCCGGACTGATTATTGTTGTTTACTTAAAAGTATCTTTTGGTTCGCATTA
>CALMNJ010000090.1 GCA_937868675.1 uncultured Bacteroidota bacterium
GGCATCGGAAAGCTCCAGTTATACAAGGTATTCGGGGTTTCGCTCTGGGCCTCAATCACAACCGAAGTGATTACACAGTCAAGTATTTCGTATGGTACGATTACCGTATCCAATGTTGGCCCCTGATTGTTTAGCAGAATGGAAACCGGAATCCGAGTTTCGCACGAATTGTTTGCGTCCTTGGTAACAAATGTCCATGTCCCCGGCACGGTTACCACCGAAGCGCCGCCTGTTACATAACTTACTGGATTTGTTGGGGAACCGGGAGGCAAAAAGGCATACAAAAGGCTGCCGCCTGGAGGCGTTGTTTGTCCGCCGGCTATCTGCACGTTTGCCACACTTTTGCTTGAACAGCCCAAAGTAAAGTTTTGCGGGCTTGTAATAGAAAAAGTTGGGAAGCCCGAACTTGAGCTTACTGTAAAATGGTCGCAAACACTACAGCCGTTTATATCGTTCACCAAACAGTGCGTGTACGTGCCGGGCGCAAATGGTGTGTAAACAACCGAATAACTCGTTGATGAAAATGTTCCGCCCTGCGGTGCACTGAAATAATGCGTGATGTTAATAACCGGCGATGCCGTTGCTGTTACCGATGTAACGGATGTAATAGCGCAATTAATGTTTTGAAAAGACGGGCTCAGTATGGAGGTTGGCACCACCGTATTGATGCCTACTGTAATGGTTTTGGTAGTTACACATCCCGAAATAGGGTTAACGGCTGTGATAGTCCAGGTACCAAGTTTTGTGTGGTCAAAATCCATCGTCTGGGCTGCTGTAATCGGGTAACCAACAGCATTCCACGAGTAATTGTAAGCTGCATTGCTTGTATTTACCGTTACAGTTGGCTGAAAACAGGTTACAGTATAACCCGGACCAAAGGGAATGAGAGATATGCTGGCCGGAGGTGGTGCATTGCTGATTGTAAAACTTGTTACGGTATTGCAGCCACCCGCCGTGGTGATGGTTGCGGTATATACCCCCGGCAAAATTGTTCCTGTAACTGCTGTTTGTGTTGGGCTGGTAACACCATTGGGTGTGTTATTCCAGGTTACTGTATAATTGGGCGTTGAAGAGGGCGGATAAAACGTAAGTCCAAGGTTAAACGCATTGGTTGGTGTGGTGCAACCCGCCTGAGTTACGGTGGGTGCGGTAACAAGCGATGGATTTACCGTAACATTACTTACGGCTGTTTGTGTAACGGTAGTGCTGCTGCTGTTTACCCCGGTTGCATATATCGTATAGGCAGCGCTCACACTGGGAGTAATAATGAAGGTTGGATTGGGTGAGGTGGATCCTCCCGGGTTAAGGGAATAGGTTATGTTTGAAGTTAACCCGGAACTTGAAGCCACAATGGATGTAGTGGCGCCTGCACACAAAACCGGATGGTTTACTGAAAGACAGTTGGGATTACAGGAGAGACTGGCTGTACCAAGACTTTGGAAACTTACCAGCGTATTTACACCACTGTAGTTTGAAATACAGATAATAAATTGCTGGCAAGGCTGAACCGCCAGCGGGGGCTCAAAATTTCCTGAGGAGCTGGATGGTGGCTGGTTAGCAGTAGATGCTATTCCAGTTCCGCCAGTACTGGAAGCATTCCAGTTACAACGTATGGGGGGCAGTGTGTTATTTTGAATACCACTGCAGGTTGCAGGTGTATAAGGCCACATGGCCCAGTCATAAAACCCAACCTGCGGATGTGCGCTGTTTCCTGCACCGAAAACAAATTCAAGATTTCCGGCATTTCCAACTGTAATAAGCAACCATTGTGGCTTAAGTTCACCCGCGAGAAGGCAACCCGAATTAAGGGATGCCGGATTTGTGCTGGGATTACTGATGTTATTCCCTGTAGGAATATCGGTTACCGAGCCAACCCCCGAGGTGGCATTAAAAGTGAAATCAGGCGTAGAACACAGTGGTATAGCATTGATACAATCAGCATTAATATTGCTTTGCGCGTAAACGCCAGAACTCAGTATCAGCAATAGGGCAAGTATCTTTTTCATGGCTTTGATTTTTAACGGGTGATTAATTTTTGGATCGCATTAAAAACACCGGCACTTTCAAGACCAGAATAAATGACCTGACCATTGCTATCAAACACTTTATTATTCTGAAATGCCGGATCGTTTTTTAATTCATCCGACTGAAGCAGGATAAGGTTTTCAGTGCCATCCTTTTTGAGTGTAATCCGGGCCTCCGGATCTTTGTCAACCATATTCAGCGCCACTACAACCATACCAGCCCTGCCCCCCTTTAGTTTAGCAACCTGGAAAGTTGACTGTGCATTGCCAAAAGCTTTATTCAAATCACGTGATTCGGTTCCTGAAATACTCCACGGATTTACAACGATTATTTTATTATTAAGGTCTAACGCCGGATTGGTCTCACGAAGTACCCTCACCAGCCGGTCGTATGATTCTGATTGGGAGTTTAATGCCATACAACACATGGCAAACAAACCGAGCAAGATCTTTTTCATGGTTTAAAGTCTAGGTTTAAAAGTTACTAATTGTTAATCAATACACAAAGTTAATGCCATAAAAAGTTAAAATACAGGAACAAGGTTAATTGAGAATTGCTAACCTTTCAGTAGAATGACATCGGATTTATTAAAGAATGGATTGGTTAAGTTGATTATTGTATCCTTATTCCAATAACGAGCACATCATCAATCTGAGAAAGGTGCCCCTTCCAGTTTTGAAAAGTTTCATACAGTATGCGTTTTTGATCACTCATGCTTTCATTATGTATGGCAATTAACGTTTCTTTGAAACGCTTGTACATGAATTTCTTTTCCTTTTCTCCGCCAAACTGATCGGCGTACCCATCCGTAAACAGATACACGCAATCACCCTTTTCAAGATCAAAGTATTTATTGCTGAAAGGTTTGGCCTCTATTTCGCGCGAGGCGGTAATGGGTTGTTTATCGGCCTCAATAACAAAAAGCTCAGTATTGCGCACTATATACACAGGGTTGTTGGCGCCTGCAAACTCAAGTTTCCTGTGCTTCATATCAATACAACAAAACGCAATGTCCATTCCGTCGCGTAGAGGTTTATCAGCGCTGTTTCGGTTCAGGTTTTCCTTTAACCCGGCATCCACCTTATCCAGAGCCCCGGCTGCCGACCAGCTTTTTGTGGCGGCCATGGCTGCATTAAGCATGGTATTGCCAATCAGGCTCATAAATGCTCCCGGAACGCCGTGTCCGGTGCAATCTGCGGCCGCCACCGCCAGAATGGTGCTGCCATTTTGATACATCCCTCCGGCGGGAATATTTTTGCCCACTTCAAATTGTGTGAACCAATAAAAATCACCACTCACCACTTCCCGTGGCTTAAAGAAAATAAATGATTCTGGGGCGTAATCATTCAGCTTTTCTTTTTCAACCAAAATAGATCTTTGTATCCTTTGTGAATAACCAATACTATCGGCAATATCCTTGTTTTTCTCATCAATTTCGGCCCGTTGCGCATTAATTTCCTGTTCCATCCGCAAACGTTCGCTAATATCGCGCGCATAGATAACAATGGCAGGTCTTCCGGCAAACGGTGCCACTTTAGCCGAGCACTCTACCGGCAAAAGCACGCCATCGCTTTTCACAAAAGGGATGTCGTTATAAATCATCCCGCCTTTTTCCCACACATCGGCCACTATACTCGAACTGCGGTTAAGGTATTCGCGTGGATGGAGATCAAATAAGGTTTTTGTTCGCAACTCCTCCTCGCTATAACCCAAAAGTCGTGCGGCGCTTGGATTGCTTTGATGAATGCGTCCGTCAACAATATCAATTACCAGCATGGTGTCGTTTGCCTGATCAATAATACTGTGGTAATTGTTCATTTGCCGTCCCAGTTCTCTGTGGCGTTGCCTCAGCGTGCCGTTGGAGAGGATTAGATACACCACGCCAACCATCAGAAGCACAATGGCCGAAATGTATATGTACGCTGAAACATGC
>CALMNJ010000091.1 GCA_937868675.1 uncultured Bacteroidota bacterium
TCCATATGTTCTATTTGTTCGCGTGCGGCCAGTGCTGCCGGTAATTTTACCAAAGGGCCAACATGTCCGGTTACATTTATATTTAATTCCCGGGCAGTTTCCAGTATTGCGTCGTAAACATCACGTTTCATCATAAATGTTATTTTTATTTCATCGTACCCCCTTTCCTTGCACTTACGAACTGCCACGCGTGCTTCATCCGGCGTTTTACATATTTCGGCAAATACCTTTCCGGGCCAGGGCCAGTTGCCCACAAATTGCGGGCTCGAAACAAACAGGCGTGGTCCGCTCCATTGTTTGTCTTCCACATTTTTTCTGGCCTCCAGATACACCGAATCGCCGCACTGTATGCGTGCAATACCAATACCATTTGCAAGCATTACCTTTAGCTCTGCCGCACACGTGTTGCGGTTATTCCCCTGCTCATAAAAGAAATGAGCGTGCATGTCAAACAGGGAAGGCATAAGGTACCTGCCTCCTGCATTAATAACTATGGCGTTTTCCGGCACATCGTTCGTTGTTCCAATGCTCTTTACCTTTCCGTCCTCCACCACTACTGTTTGATCCTTCAGGACAACTTCCCGGTTCATTGGGATGACGTTCACATGCCGGATTGCATATACCGGCGGAACTGCAAAAACAAAGGCAATGAACCCAAAACAAAAAACGAAAAAGAGGTAAAGCCGGTGATGCAGTTTGAAGTTCATGGTATTGTACTAAGCCATTTAATAATGCTGTCGGTTAACTGGTAATTAAAGTTTCCTTTTATGTATGCCTGTTCGTTAAAGTTCTTCAGGGCCTCTCTATGATCAGCACTTACCATCATGAAATGATCCAGATTCTTGATCTCAACGCGCTTTGCCATTCCGGGGTGCGAAGCGTTTACAGTTGCTTCTATCAGTGCGGGCTCTAGTGGGGCACACTGTTCATAGTCCGAACCACCATTGAGCACCAGAACCGGACAATTCAGATGGCTCCATGTTTCAGCCAGATTCAAAGAATCAATCTGTTGCCAGAAACGCCAGTGCCGGCCCCACATGTTAGTGCTGCCGGATTTGTACTCCAATTCATTTTTCACAATCTCACTATATTCAGGATTTTGATAAAGCTGTTCAGGTGATTTTTTAAGCACAAAAAACTCGTAATACACCTTTTGAATTTTTCGTACAAAGTGTTCGGTCTGTTCAAACGACCATTGCTCCATAAGCGGCTTTTGTATGCGATGCATTTCAAGCAAAAACTCACTCCAGGGTCTGAATACGGTTGCAAACACCATAAGCCCCCTTGGCTTATGACGCCTGGCAATTTCGGGCGCCACAACGCCACCCATTGAATGGCCCCAGATAAAAAGCCGGTCGCGATCCACAAAATCGAGGTTCTCCATAAATGTGTAAGCCGCATCATAGCTTGCTATGTCGGTTGCCAGATCAGCCTCCTGGCAAGGAACGCAATCGTAACTGTCGCCCATCCCCGATTTTTCAACCGTTACAACAGCATACCCATTCCTGATCCACTCCTGCATCAGGTGTCCGTTGTAACTTTTACTGTAATTTTCAATACTCCCGCAGCCATAACCCGGAATAAGCAATACACAGGGCAGCTTGCGCGTTCCTTTTGGCTTGCGAACAATGGCGCGTAAAAAACCTTTTCCAAATTTCACCCAATCGTATTTAATTTCCACATCTGCCGAAAGTTCGTAAGGCCGCATCACAGCTCTGGCGGTGGTTATTTTCCTTTTTTCATTGCGCAGGTACGTCATGGTTACGACATCACCAGCCCGCAACGCTGCGCTGGCTTTTCCAAATTCATCCTGAGTGGATGTTTCGTGACCGTTAATGGCCAATATCACATCGTTTTTCTTCAGTTGTAAGGCCTGAGCGGTAAAACCGGGCATAATCGAATCCACCCGTATACCGTTTGTCACTGGCTTTCCGAACATCCCCATCAATGCTTTCCGTGGAGGCTGATCGGCCAGCAATGGCCTGCCATGAAGATATAACAGTATTAAGATGAGTCGTAAAATCCAGCGGTCCATGTTTATCTGCTTGATATATCAAATATATTAACGAAGCAAGAAAAAATCAATCCGTTTGCGTTGCGAAACTACCGCCTGTGGAAAAATAAAAACCTCAAACAGTCCCGTCTTTAGGGGGATTTGAGGTGTTGTGCTGTAAAAAATGATTCGCGTCTACAGGTTCTCTTTGGCTATTACAGTCCAGTCGTTATTCGCCAAACCCTTTGCAATCCAGCGATCCATTTCTTCCGCTATGTTCGGAAGTATGGCGAGCTGCTTGTTGGCCAAATCTGCTTCTTGTATCATAAGGCGGATGTCTTTCCGTGCCATACTCAGCTCCCACGACGGGTTTTCAAAATCGGCCGCCAGGATGCGCTTTAAACGTGCAGGAACCATAGCTCCCGGATTCCAATGACTAAAAAGCAATTCGAGATCAGAAGCCGGAATATTCATACTCTTTGCCAGCGCTAATGTGTCTGAAAGCCCCGATGTAAGAAACATTAAAAACGCATTGCCCATCAGCTTTATGCCAGCGGCGCGGCTCACATCAATTCCGAAATTGATTAGTTTTCCGGTCATCCCGGCAAGGACTGGTTCCAGTTTTTTTATTACTTCCTGATCGCCGGATACAAGCATAAAGCCCGTGCTCTCAAAAGCGTTTTGAGGCCCCATAAAAACAGGCGCGTGCAGGTAAGTGTAGCCTCTTTGTTTCCATAATTGTGTACGTTCGGATGCACCATGTGAAGAGGTTGTGGTATGATCAATAATCACCACTCCGGGCTTAAATGCAACGTATGCTTTTTCAAGAACGTTGTTAACAGCATTATCGTCCGACAAAGCAAGATGTATTCTGTCCGCATTCTTTACCGCCTCCGTAACCTCGGTAAGAGCTTTTGCACCATGCTCCTCCAGCAACAAGGCCTTTGAAGCAGTACGGTTCCAAACGGAAACCTGCTCTCCTTTCTTAAGCATTGCCTTCACAAATCCCGACCCCAAAAGACCGGTTCCAATAAAAGTTATCATCGTTTTATACTTACTTTATTAATATACAGGGATTATATACCTACCCCAACAAAAACGAAACGTACCGTTCGCTGATCAGAAAAGATGACGATGCCGGTGAGTTAAGCTCGTGTTTGGCTTCACAAATAATTGTATTGAGGGATTTTAATCATTGACCACAAAAATCACCTGGCTGAAGCATCTTGTTGCCACAAGCCCATGATATTCCCATCCAGATCCTTAAAATATGCCATGTAACCTACACCCGGCAATGCGGTTTTGGGGACAAGAATAAAGCCGCCCTTTTCTTCCACCTTTTTCATTGACTCATCAATGTTTGAAACATCAATGCTGTTTGTTACTGGCTGTGCGGCAGCGCGTTTTTTCATGATAGCCCCGTTGATACCCGGCTGATTGTCTGGGCCTGTTGTGGCCAACAGGTAACTGTCGTCGCCGAAGGCTGCAAAATTCCAGCCAAACACGTCGCTGTAAAACTCTTTCGCTTTCTTAGTATCCTCTACAGGAATTTCAAAATGTACGATTCTACCCATGCAATCTTTCGCGTTAGAGTGCCAAGTTACTGTTTATTGCTTTTATTTTTGAGTTCGGATGAATTATTGGGCTAAAATTGCAAAATCATCAATCTCCCATGTTGATCCGGT
>CALMNJ010000092.1 GCA_937868675.1 uncultured Bacteroidota bacterium
AACCTGATCAGGCGATTTATTAATGGCCATGTTGAGCATGTCTTTGCCTTTGTTAAAGTAGCTCAGTTTGCTGTAAGGATTCCAAACCTCCCTGGCTCTAAGCATGAAGCAAAGGCCCTGGTAACCTGTAAGCAAATACGGATCAATTTTGGGCGAGGCCGAAAGAAAGCTGCTCAGTGTTTCGGTTTGCGAAGTGTTGGCCGAAGCTTTGTAATAAAGCTCGCGGGTACGTACCAGGTCGCTATTTGTGTCGCCGCCGCCAAAAATAAACAAGGTTAATAAAAAAAGTGATCTCATAACATGCGCAGGCTGTGTTTAAAGTAAGAACGGGCCAGTAAGCCAAGTTTTTGATAATTGGGAATGCGGATGCGCTCCATCATAATACGGCACGATGGAATGCCTTTTATTTTGGTAAAGAGCGCGTAGTAATATACGTATGCCACGTACACACCAAAGCGCGAGGTGGCTGGCAATTGTTTTATGCCTTCGAGCGCGGCATTGAAATCCTGCTCAATGTCCTGCTCAATAATTAGTTTATCGGCCTGCGAGAGTTGGGCAATGTTTACATCCGGAAAATAGGTTCGTCCCAAAGTTTTATAATCTTCTTTAATGTCGCGGAGAAAATTTATTTTCTGGAAGGCAGCTCCCAGTTTCATGGCAGCGGGCTTTAACTGATTATACAATCGTTCATCGCCGTTTGTAAACACTTTCAGGCACATAAGTCCTACCACTTCAGCTGAACCAAGAATGTAGGTTTTGTACGAATCGGCCGAGTGCGATTGCTGGTTCAGATCCATTTCCATGCTATCCAGAAAACAGTCAATCAGTTTGCGGTCAATTTTGTAGCGGTTCACTACTTCCTGAAAACTGTTGAGGATGGGGTTGAGGCTTATACCACGCTCAATGGCTTTATAGGTATCTTCCCTGAACTCCTTTAACAAGGTGGCTTTGTCGTAACCATGAAAAGAATCCACAATTTCATCGGCGAAGCGCACAAAACCATAAATGTTGTAAATGGAAGTATGGATCGAGCGGTTAAGGCAGTAGATGCCCAGCGAAAAACTGGTGCTGTAGCTTCGGGTGGTGAGTTTGCTTGTAGCAAACGATACGTGATCAAACAACTGTTTCATGAAGGATGGTGTTTAAGTAGTTCAACGTTTGTTGGGCCGCAATTTTTCCAGATATGAGCGCGGGTGGCACACCGGGCCCCGGCACCGTGAGCTGGCCGGCATAAAATAAATTTTTGAGATGTTTGTTGCGGATGGATGGTTTAAATACCGCGGTTTGCGATAAGGTATTGGCCAGCCCGTAAGCATTGCCTTTATAGGCATTGTAATCGTTTACAAAATCTTTAATGCAGTAGCTCCGGTTAAAAATCACGTGTTCGCGAATGCTGTCGCCGCATTCTGTTTCAAGACGGCTCATCACCACTTCAAAGTAGCGGTTGCGTATCTCGGTGGTGTCTTCCAAACCAGGCGCAATGGGAATGAGAATGAATAGGTTTTCCATGCCTTCAGGGGCAACAAACGGATCAGTTTTGGAGGGACAGCAAACATAGAACAAAGGGTCGCGTGGCCATGCAGGATGGTCGTATATTTCGGAAGCGTGTGCGTCAAAATTGCGGTCAAAAAAGAGGTTGTGATGGATAAGTTTTTTTATTTTTTTGGAAACACCCAGATAAAAAATAAGGGACGAGGGAGCCATGACGCGTTTGTTCCAGTATGTTTCGTTGTAGTTGCGGTATTCTTTATCCAGAAGGGTTTGTTCAATGTGGTGGTAATCGCCGCTGGCCACCAGAGCGTCGCAGGGCATCGTTCCCCGGTCGGTACGCAGGCCGGTGACGGTGCGACCGCTGGCCTCAATAAGGCGGGCGGTGTGGCCTGTTTCAATGCGCACACCTTCGGCCACCGCGACTTGTTGCATGGCTTCAACAATTTTGAACATGCCACCCATTGGATAAAAGGTGCCAAGTTCAAGCGCGGCATAATTCATGAGGCTGTAGAGCGCCGGAATGTTGGAGGGCTTTGCACCCAGAAATAATACCGGGAACTCCATAATGGCAATGAGCCTTGGGTCGCGAAAAAAGCGCCGAACGTACGATTTCATCGAACGGAAGGTGTGCGATCGCATGGCGCCGGATACCACTTCGTAACTGGCAAATTCGAGCCACGAAAGCGCAGGCTTGTGAGCAAGCCGCTGCATGCCCACCTCGTATTTAAATTTTCCCTCCTTTAAAAACGCATCGAGTTTTGCGCCACTGCCTTTTTCAATGCTTTCAAACAAATTGCGAAGGGCATCACGATCGGAGGGTACAGGAATGATTTCCCGATTGCCAAAAAACAACTGGAATCCCGGATCCAGTTTTTTGAGCGTATAAAAATCGCTGGCGCTTTTACCAAAGGCATTAAAAAAATGTTCAAAAGCGTCGGGCATCCAGTACCAGCTGGGCCCCATGTCGAACAAAAAACCATTGCTTTCAAAGCAGCGTGCACGGCCACCGGTTTGTTCGTTTTTTTCGATCACGCGCACCGTATGGCCTTCGCGGGCCATGTAAGCGCTGGCGGCTAACCCCGAAAACCCACTTCC
>CALMNJ010000093.1 GCA_937868675.1 uncultured Bacteroidota bacterium
TTGCCGACACAACACGAAAAATGAGCCTGAACCCCTATCAGCGTATTGATCTGGAAATTGTGATAAAAGACATTACAGAGCACAAATTTGGTCGGTACTGTGTGGTTGAATTGAATGCAACAGTAAAATTTCCGGTTGGTTTTTGCAGCCAGATTGAAAAAAAACACAACGGCTTCAGCAATATTGGCTACGATGATTCTTACGAAAATGATCTTCAGAACAAAGGCCTGATGAGCGAAGCTGCCACCAATATTATTGATGAAATACTGGCTGATCCCGAACTAAAGGAGAAGTTTGCCGATCCGATTGGAACTTTGAAAAAACTCAGCGACTGGAACGATGAGATCACAATTCACTCAGGCACCACTACGGCCCATGGCCTTGAGGAGGCCACCGCTGCGGTGGTTACGGTGCTTGTTAAAGATGGACATGGCAGCGGATGCGCAATTTCTGCCGACGGTTACATTATTACCAATTTTCACGTTACGGGCGCCGACACATCACAAATATTCGCCTTGTTTAACAACGGATCAAAAAAAAGATGCCGTTTTGTACGCGGCAATCCGAGTTATGATCTGGCGCTTTTAAAAGCCGACACAACCATAAATGCACCTCTAAAGCTGGCAATTTCCTCAACCGTATCTATTGGTGCCGACGTTTTCGCTATCGGCACACCCAAAGATGTCAGGCTGGGCCAAACGGTTACTAAGGGCATTATTTCGGCTAAAAGAACAATCGAAGGCCGAACCTTTATTCAATCGGATGTAAGCGTTAATCGTGGTAACAGTGGAGGTGCCCTAACCAACTCCAAAGGCGAACTACTTGGTATTGTAAATTCCAAAATGGTGGGAATGGGAGTTGAGGGGCTCAGTTTTGCAATTCCCGTCAATTATATTGAAGAAGCCCTTAAGCTAAAGCTGGTAAAAGAATAGCTTACTCTTATTCTTTAAGTTTGTTTATTAAACCGAGGAGAAAGACGACTCAAACAGTCAGCCTTAAACTCCTAATAGATTAAGTGCTTCCTGTCTGTTATCAACTACTTTAAAAAGGGTGTGTAGTTTTGTGATAAGAATAAGTTCATTTACCTTTTTATTCATGTTGTATAAAACAGCCTCACCACCCGCAACGCGCGCTTTGGTAAGCAATTGAATAAGAGTATTAAGGCCACTGCTGTTCATGTAAACAAGTTCCTTCAGGTCCAAAGCCCATTTATTGCAGTTTGCTTTTGCCAATTCATCGGCTTGCTCCAGCAGGGCCAGTGCCTGGCTTTTTTCTATCAGATTTCCGTTAAGTGTGATAATGGCATGAGAGCCCTGCTTTGAAATTGTGAAGTCAAAAACCATAGTTTATTTTTTATAATGCTGGCAAGTGCCTTTATCATTCAAATTTCGGCATTTTGCAAAAAAATTCAATGAGTGGTGCATCACGCGGAAGTTAAGCATATCTTCAGCGCTTTTTTGTATCTGCATAATTCGTGGGTCGCAAAACTCAAATACTTTTTCGCAATCAATACAGATAAGATGGTCATGCTGCTTGTATTTATAAGCCTTTTCAAACTGCGCCATGTTTTTACCAAACTGGTGTTTAATTACCAATCCTGCATCGAGCAGTATTTCAATGTTATTGTATAAAGTGGCGCGACTCACCCTGTACTTTTTATTTTTCATCATGAGGTAAAGCTGCTCAATATCAAAGTGCCCCTCATGCGAATATATTTCATTTAATATAGCGAAACGTTCGGAAGTCTTTCGGTGCTTATTCCTTTCAAGATATTCGGTCAATATCCTGTTAACCTCATCTCTTGTTTCCTCGTTCATACTAAAATTCTAAATTAGGCACAATTTCATTTTTTTTTTTTTTTTTTAACGAACACCATTTGTTGAGCAAATCACATCTAAATCATCGCCGCATCAAATAAAGTAATTGCCCTTTCTGTCATTGGCAACAAATGTTGGCAAACCTTCAAAGCCATATTACCCCATAATAAAAAACGCCCGGATGTTTTCCGGGCGTTTTAATCCTATCAAGTTAGTTGTTAAACTTCTTCGCCAACTTCCTGTTTGCTGGCCATCAGGCGCTCGTACTCTTCCTTGCTTCCTACCACGAGTTTTTCGTATTGGCGTAAACCAGTTCCTGCAGGGATCAGGTGTCCTACTATCACGTTCTCTTTCAAACCTAATAGAGTATCTACTTTTCCGTTCACAGCTGCCTCGTTCAGCACTTTGGTAGTTTCCTGGAATGACGCAGCCGAAATCCAGCTGTTGGTTTGTAACGATGCACGGGTAATTCCCTGAAGAATTGGATTGGCAGTTGCAGGAACCGCATCACGGGCCTCAATCAGCTTCTTATCCTTGCGCTTCAGTACCGAGTTCTCGTCGCGAAGCTTACGGGCTGTAATAATCTGCCCACGCTTCATTTCAGGGCTGTCACCCGGATCAATCACCACTTTCTTGCCGAAGATGTTATCGTTCTCGCTCATGAAATCTGCTTTGTTTACAAGTTGCTGTTCCAGGAACATGGTATCGCCCGGATCAACTATCTCCACTTTACGCATCATCTGCCGAACGATTACCTCAAAGTGTTTGTCGTTCAGTTTCTGACCCTGTAAGCGGTAAACCTCCTGAATCTCGTTAACCAGATACTCCTGAACGGCGGTTGGGCCTGTAATAGCGAGAATATCACCAGGGCTTACAGCGCCGTCTGATAGCGGATCACCGGCTTTAACGAAGTCGTTTCCCTGTACCAGGATGTGTTTGCTGAGGTTAACAAGGTAGCGGCGCTGTTCGCCGGTTTTGGCCTCAACAACCACTTCGCGGTTACCACGCTTTATTTTACCAAAGGTAACAATACCGTCAATCTCGCTCACTACCGCTGGATTGCTTGGATTGCGCGCCTCGAACAACTCGGTTACGCGTGGCAAACCACCTGTAATATCACCTGTTTTTCCGGTAACGCGCGGAATCTTAACAAGTACCTGGCCAGGTTCAATTTT
>CALMNJ010000094.1 GCA_937868675.1 uncultured Bacteroidota bacterium
TTCGGACAAAAACGAAAAAGTTAAACCCGAAGAAATTGAAATAAGTTGGGTAGACAATTTGGCTGGAGACTTCTCATTTACCAAAAATTGGGACTATCCAGAAGGTATTTATAAAAACGAATTTGAACAACTGAGTTGCGATGGACTATGCCCACCTGAAATTGACAGAATGAAAGACGAAAATGGCAAAATCCACGAAGACTCTTTGACAGCATTTTATAAACTGGTTGACACAACTCACCAATATCATTCAATTCAATCTGACGCTTGGACATATGAATGGGCTGGGGCAAATTTTGTAGCCGTGACCAAGAAAAATGCAGACACGACGATTTGCTATACTCATAACAACGTAGCGACACACAGTAGTTTAATTTTGACAATCATAAAAGACAAGTGCATTCCGACTATTGAATTGAATAGTATTACACGGACTGGAAGAAAAATCTATAATTGCAAGGGCGGACACATTGAAATAGACAAAAGTTTATGGGAGAAAGGAATTTTAAAAGCAAATTTTGAATTCGTTTTTGACCATTCAGAAAATCCTAAAAAACCAATGTATTGGAAAGGAAAAATATATGCAACGATTGATAAAAAATAGAGAAGCACGAAGGCATAATAGCACATTGGCAATAGGCGGGGTTTCGTCTCCGCTTGACAGTTTTGAGGTAGCCGAAAGTTCAGTTCTCCGAACACCCTTTTGTAATGAAAAGCCCGCCCATCGCCAATCTGCGAAACGTTACCAGCAAGTTTAACAGACGACATCAACTATGACATTTAAGTATTTCGACAGACCTGAAATTTTCACTGGACTTCGTGACAGCGTAACAACTTGTGACACCTGCGGACAAGAAAAACTTTGCTTCGACGCTGAGGCATTTTTAGGAGGTGAAGACATTACTTCAATTTGTCCCGAATGCTTAGCGGGCGGACAGTTAAAAGACAGAGATATTTTCACTTGTGACGGAGACATTACGGAGCTTAAGCGACAACTTAAAATCTTAAATCCTTCATTGACAAAGTTACAAATTGACGATATCGCAAATCAAAAGACGACAGAGTTGGAAAAGACAACACCACATTTGGTGACCTGGCAGGACTGGAGTTGGCCTTGTGCAGACGGAGACTATTGTAAATTTATTGGTTATGGTTCACGACCATTTTATAACTCTTTGACGACGACAACGACAGGCGAAGAACTTTTCAAAAACTCATTTTACTATAACTTAAAGGACGACTCTGACATTGATTATTTATGGCAAGACATTCTGCCAGAAAAAGAAGTAAAAGATTATAACGACAGTAATAAATTAGCCACGCTGTTTTACGTTTTTAAAAGTTTAAACTCGGACACAATAATTACAATATGGGACTGCAATTAGAGCGAATGACAGGAAAACCAGCTGGTAACAGCAGTGGCCCTTGCACAACCCTTCCTAAAGTAAAAAATCCGGGCCCATTAAATCGTTTATGAGCCTACCCATTTTAATTCAGGAAAATGAGTGTGCGGTTTTTAAGCAACGTAAATGAAGGTGTGAGAACAATAGTACCTGAATGTGCTGACTTTATATGGTTTTTCGCTTAATAATACGATTCAAAAAATGTCAAGCCTCATTTTTGGGATTTGATTAACATCCCTATTTTAGTTGTGCAACAAGCACAAAGGTTTTGCGACCATTTACGGTGCAAAATTATCCTAAACTCATTAATATTCGGTTATTCAGGTGGTATTTTCTATACTTTAGCTATGTATGAATTTAAGGGTGCTCTTGATACCTCTGCTGTTTGCTATCCCTGGCCGGGCCCAAAATGATTCTATTCCGCTTACCAGCTCCGATTCCTGTATTCGTATTTATGCACAACAGATGGAAAGATTAACCAATACTTATTTTGGCAGAGATGTTATTACGCAGATGAAAACGCGAAAAAAAACGGTATTCTTCTCGCTGACTCCCAGCCTTAAAGATACCTTTGGCATTGAGGTTTTTCACCGGAATAACGACACGCTTTTCAGCAAAGCTGAGTTGGCTGGTCTTAGAGAATACATTCAGAAAAACGGATCATTTTCATATTGCTTTTATGTGGATGGCTGCTCGGGCATAAATGAACCGGTTGAACGCCTGCCGCCTGAAGAAGAACAAAAAATCAAAAAAAAGAACCTGCAGGAGTACAAAACCAGAATGCGTAAACGATACGGGCAGCCCGTTAAATTTTACTTTAACGTTCCATATAACACGTTAAAAAAATAATGAACCATGCAGCCCGTTTTTTTTGAAATACACAAACCCCGGCAATTATTTAATGGATGGTTTTGCCTGTAACCAAAACAAATAACAGAGCCTAGTTTAAATGAAATTCCCTTCAAATTCACCTTCACTACTTTAATACAAAAGGAACAACCAATAGGATTCAATATAAACGACCATGCAATCATCCTCATCTGGTAACGAACGCAACCGTGGCAAAAATCCGGGCGATGACAAACTCTTCGGCACTGCCAGAATGCAGACCCGCCTCAAAAGCGCCGTGGATGACCTCAGTCTGCTCCTGAGCAGGGGCTACCCTCCCCGCTCCTCCCTCGCATTGGTAGGCAACCGACACCGGCTCAACATACGTCAGCAAAAAGCCGTGCAGGGCATGAGCGCTGCCGACTCACAGGTAACACAGCGTACAAAGTGCAGCCTGCCCCTGCAGGCATTAGCAGGAAAAGAAGTAAACATTGACGGGTTTAATGTTTTAATTCTGCTCGAAAGCCTTTTATCGGGCGCCTACATTTTTAAAGGAGTTGATGGCTTTTACCGCGACCTTTCTAGCGTTCACGGTTCTTATAAGCGCGTAAAACAAACCTCGCAGGCCATTGAATTTGTTTCTGAATTTCACAAACAGGCAGGACTCGAAAAAATACACTGGTACTTCGACAAACCGGTTTCAAACAGCGGGCGGCTTAAGCAATGGATTGAAGAAACCGCGCAGCAACAACACTTCAACTGGGAAGTAACACTGAGTTATGCACCGGATAAAGACATCGCCGCGTCGTCAGCCATTGCTATTACATCCGACGCATGGGTGCTTGACAATGTGAAGCAAAACTTCAACCTGATTGGCTATGCCGTTTCTATATTAAATCCTGCCAGCGTTTTTAATCCGGACTCCTGAAAAATAAAACGTGTCAAAGGATAATACGATTCAGGCCTTTTTTCTGTGCGTTTAAATAATTACCTTTCCATTGTATTTGCCACCCATTATTAATTCTTAAACTTTAAAACCATGCTATTACAATTAGGATCAAACGGCGACAACGTAAAAAAATTACAAACCCGTCTTGGAATAACAGCCGATGGCGATTTTGGCCCGGGCACCGAAGCTGCGGTAAAAGCCTGGCAAACTGCCAATCACCTCACTGCCGATGGCGTTGTAGGTGATATTACCTGGAATGCCCTTTTCCCACCTCAACCAACAAGTGGCGGGCCGTTAAAGCTTCAAAATCTGAAAGGGCACATACCGGATGCGGTTATTGCTCAAATTCCGGATGTAGCCGCCAAATTCAACATCACCACCGGTCTGCGCCTGGCCCATTTTTTAGCACAATGTGGTCACGAAAGCGGCTCCTTTACTGCCGTTCAGGAAAACCTCAACTACTCGGCTTCACGCCTGCGGGCCGTTTTTCCATCCTATTTCCCCACCGATCAAATGGCCGCTGCCTATGGCGGCAATCCTCAAAAAATTGGCTCCCGCGTTTACGCCAACCGTATGGGCAACGGCGACGAAGCCAGTGGCGATGGGTATAAATACCGCGGCCGCGGCTACATACAACTTACCGGTAAAAACAATTACAGCAACTTCGGCAAATTTGAAGGTGTGGATACCGTGAACAATCCTGACCTTGTGGCAGGCACGTATCCACTGGCCTCCGCAGCATTTTTCTTTAACTCAAACAACCTTTGGAGCATTTGCGACAAGGGGGCCGACGAAGCAACGGTAACCGCTGTAACCAAACGCGTAAATGGAGGTACACTTGGACTGGCCGATCGCCTGGCGAGGTTTAACGAATATTATCCCCTGCTTAAATAAAGCAATTTATCCTTCGCTAAGACAGGAGTTATAGGCAATAAGCGCGGACGACCTCACGACAAATAAACATTGCGACAAATGACAAACGAATTACTAATACTTAGCTGTGGACACTCGCAAGCTTCTGGAATAATTATCACTATTATTCCTGCCATAATTTTAGCTTTTTGGAACTTTAGTTTGAATAAAAAAATCGAAACGCTAAAACACGAAGGACAAAAACAAATTCATGTTCACAAGACACAATTTGACAAAGAATTTATAATCTACGAAACTGTTTGGCAAAAAATAATTGACATGCGAAACGCTGTTTATGATCTTAGACCACAATTTGGTTTTGGTGAAGTTGGTAAGACCTATGAAGAACAAATGAACGAGAATGTTAAAAAAGCAATTACGGTTGGTAATGAATTAATTCTACTGACTGAAAAAAATAAGCCTTTTTATGACCAACAAGTTTATGAAGAACTAAGCGAAATTATTAAGTTAATAAAAGCTGAGGTTATTGAAGTACAATATGGTGACAGAACCAAAGGGCAATATTGGACCGAGGGTAAACAAACTATGGACAAATTAATAGCTTCCTCTGACCGAATTTGTGAAAAAATTAGACAGCGTATTCAAAATATCAATAAGGACACCACCAATTAAAACTAAACTGTGTGGCGGTTACAACTGGTAACAGCAAATAAACCCAAGCGGGCGGAATCGGTCATCGCTCGGTGCGAAATTAAGGTGCGCTGATGCGCGTTTTTATTTTGCACCTCGCTAATAAACATTTATCTTCGATATAAACATTTGTGCGTATAGACAGAGGAAGTTCCAAAAGCCCACCAACGCAAGCCCCGTAACCATTATAGCCTATGGCTCGGTTGACACAACCCGACAAGAAAATTAAAATTCTAATTGCTGACCGCACAGTTCTTTCGCGCAGACTTCATGACAAAATCGTGTACTTCAAGACAAAAATCAAGCCAGCCATTTCGGGCTGACCAGGGCAGTGGCTGACCGACCTTCGAAAAAAAGCGTAGAAAATCAAGGGACATTTTTGTGCGAGAGGACGCGCTAAGAAAACGTAGCGTGCGTAACCCAAAACTCTGGGTTTGACAGGACAAGCCGCACGCCTTGTTTTCGGGGAGAAAAATGACCCGTAGATTTTAAGCTTTTTTTCGGCAGTCTTGATTTTTGCCAACTTTGTGTCAAGACAAAGTTGGAGACGAAAAAATAAACGGCAGACACGTGAGCGAAACGTACCAAGACGCTGGCTATTGGCTATAACACCAAACAAGCGACCATTTTTGCGCGTTTGTGCCTAAATGCGTAACT
>CALMNJ010000095.1 GCA_937868675.1 uncultured Bacteroidota bacterium
CAGTCAAGATACGAAGGACTTGACATGCTCCGAGGGGTGTGCGCCCTGTCTATTATGTTTTACCATTACTTCGGCTGGACTTTCGGTCATTTTAAAGCCAATAGTCCCCTTGGTAGGTGTGGTGTGTATGGCGTTTCACTTTTCTATGTATTAAGCGGCCTTACCATGTTCCTGGTGTATTTCAGGCGCTTTACCTTTTCCATTCCCTTTGCAAAGGAATTTTATACAAAACGTTTTTTTCGAATTTTTCCGTTAATGTGGGTGGTTATAATCTTAACATGGTTGGTGAAGGGCAATACAAACTCCTGGCTCGAAGAAACAGGAATCATTACCGGGTTATTTTCTGTGTTTCAATGGGACGCAACAACACCTCTCGGCATGTGGTCAATTGGTAATGAACTCAGTTTTTACCTGTTGTTGCCATTTATTTTTTGGGCACTTAAAAACAAACGAACTGCTGTACCAGTGATTATGACGCTGATTATTTTTGGCTGTTATTTTTACATGGCATACACGTGCTTTAATACGACCGCCGCCGATAAATGGGAGGATCGCAATTATAAAAATCCATTGAATGAAGCCGGTTTGTTTCTGGGTGGAATTTTGATTGGCTATTTTTTTAAAAACGCCAATATAAAACCGCGGGTTGCAATTGTTTTAGTAGCCCTTGGCTTGATTTTGTTTGCTTTCTGGCCGGCTTCGGGCGAGTTAAGAACGGTTTACATCGGAAATTACCGCGTCGTATTCACGCTCATTTGTTTTATAATTGCGTTGGGGTTTTTTAAACTGGATGTCAGTACCTGGCCCGCCAGAATTAAATCTGTGTTTACATGGTTCGGCGACATTTCCTATTCCCTTTATCTGATGCATGGACTGGTTTGGTCGGTAGTTGCTCTCTTCGGATTTAAGATCCGTTATGTCCTTCCTGTTTCAATCGTTGCAACGTTTGTTGTGAGCTACCTGGTATATCACTTTCTGGAAAGCCCGGCACGAAATGCGGGGTACAAACTTCTTAAAAAAGCAAATCAAAACAATTAAACTAGAAAAATCAGTATGAATCTGAATGGCAAAAGCATCTTAATAACCGGAGGAACCGGTTCTTTGGGAAAACAATTGACCAAAACCATTCTTGAAAAATGGCCCGGGGTGAAACGATTAGTGATTTTCTCACGCGACGAACAAAAACAATTTCAAATGAATCAGGAATTCCCTGACTCCAAATACAAAGCACTCAGATATTTTATTGGTGATGTAAGAGACTACGACAGGCTTCTGAGAGCTTTTGAGGGTATTGAATATGTGATACACGCAGCCGCTATGAAACATGTGCATATTGCGGAGTATAATCCGATTGAATGCGTGAAAACAAACGTGATTGGTGCTGAAAATGTGATCAATGCATGTCTGGCTACCAATGTAAAAAATGTAGTCGCACTTTCTACCGATAAAGCCGCTGCGCCAATTAATCTGTATGGCGCCACAAAGCTTTGTTCGGATAAGTTGTTTGTAGCAGCCAATAACATAAAAGGATTCAGAGACTTGAAGTTTTCGGTGGTGCGCTATGGAAATGTAATGGGTTCCAATGGCTCTGTTATACCGTTCTTTCTGAGTAAGCGTAAAGAAGGTGTGTTGCCGATTACCGACCCAAACATGACCCGCTTTAATATTTCGCTTGAAGAAGGAGCCGAAATGGTTTTGCACGCTATGGAAACAGCCTGGGGAGGAGAAATATTCGTACCAAAAATACCATCCTATAAAATTACAGATGTGGCAAAGGCCATCGGACCAAATTGCGAGCTGAAGATTGTTGGGATACGACCTGGTGAAAAAGTTCATGAAGAAATGATTACGACTTCCGATTCCTTTACCACATACGATTTGGGTAAATACTATGCCATATTGCCTCAGGTTACCAATTGGCAAATCGAAGAATACAAGGCGCATTTTAATGCCAGTCCGGTACCTGTCGGATTTCAGTATAATTCTGGCCAAAATCAGATGTGGGTTGGAGTAGATGAGTTACGTAACCTCATCCGGCAACACGTTGATCCTAATTTTTCAGCTTAACAGGTTATGAAACCAATACCTTACGGAACACAGCATATTACGCAGGACGACATTGATGCGGTAATTGAAACACTACGTTCCGATTTTCTGACTCAGGGCCCCAAAGTGGCAGAGTTTGAAACGGCGTTTGCTAAATATGTTGGATCTGAATACGCTGTTGCTGTCAGTAACGGAACAGCAGCCCTTCACTTATGCGCCTTAGCCTTAAACGTAAAGGAAGGCACCCATGTGATCACAACGCCCATTACCTTTGCGGCCAGCGCCAACTGCGTACGTTATTGCGGTGGAAGTATCCATTTTGTGGACATTGATCCTGAAACGTACCTTATGGATGTGGTAAAATTGAAGGCGCTTTTGGAATCGAAACCGAAAGGGTTTTTCAGCGGCGTAATACCTGTTGACTTTGCCGGACTTGCCAACCATCTGGAGTCTATCAGGGAGCTGGCGAATGAATATGGCCTGTGGATTATTGAAGACGCATGCCATGCGCCTGGCGGTTTTTTTACCGATAGCAATAAAGAACAACAACGTTGCGGAAACGGAAAATTTGCCGAACTCGCTATTTTCTCTTTCCATCCGGTAAAGCACATAGCTACCGGCGAAGGCGGAATGATTACCACCAACAGCAAAGAACTTTATGAAAAACTGATTTTGTACCGCACTCATGGCATCACCAAAAACCCTCAGGTTTTGTTGGAGAACCACGGCGGCTGGTACTACGAAATGCAGGAACTGGGCTACAATTACCGCATGCCGGATATGCTCTGTGCGCTGGGCATTTCACAGTTGAAACAGGCTGATAAAGGTTTGCAGCGCAGGCGACAAATAGCCGATACCTATAACAAGGCATTTGCCAACCATCCGCAAATCAAAATACAGAATCCTCAAATGCAGCAAGGCCACGCGTTTCATCTGTATATCATTAAAACAGCCAACCGCCTGGAACTTTATAATTACTTGCGGAACAATAACATTTTTGCACAGGTGCATTACATTCCGGTTCATACCATGCCGTATTACCTGAGCCTTGGATTTAAAAAGGGAGATTATCCGCAGGCTGAGCAGTTTTATTCGCAATGCCTCAGCCTGCCAATGTTTCCTTCATTGAGCGATGCGGAACTTAATTACGTGATTGAAACAATACTTAGCTTCTTTAACGCTTAATTGGTGAACGCCATTTCAAAAATAATATTGGGCACCGTGCAGTTTGGCATTCCTTATGGAATCAATAACACAACCGGGCAGCCGGCAGAAGAAGAGTGTCACAAAATTCTAAAAGAAGCCTACGGATCCGGTGTACGCATGCTGGATACGGCAGATGCCTACGGCAGTGCTCAGGAAGTAGTTGGGCACTATCATGAAGCCGCACCGCCGTTTGATGTAATCAGCAAATTGGGAGCCCTTCAATCTAACAGCAACCTTGAGGAAAAAGTTACACTCGGTTTAAAAAAACTTGGAGTAAAATCGTTTTACGCGTGTTTGTTGCATTCGCCTGCCGATCTGGCATTGCTTGGAAGCAACAACCCCTGGGGCAAAGAATTAATTGAATGCAAACAAAAAACACTTTTTAAAAAACTTGGGGTATCTGTTTACACAAACGCCGATTTAAAACTGGCGATTGAAAATCCCTTAACAGATGTAATTCAAATACCGTACAATCTGCTGGATAATAACAATCAGCGCTTGCAGTTGCTGAAACAGGCAAAAGAACGGGGCAAGGAAATCCACACCCGTTCTGTTTATATGCAGGGGCTCTTTTACATGGCGCCTGATAAACTGCCGGTTAAATTAAAACCGCTGGAAATATATCTGAAGCGGCTGCATGCAATATCGCACGAACTCCACCGCGATCTGCAAAGTATGGCACTGCAGTACGCACTCACAAATCCGTTTATTGACCATGTTCTGATCGGTGTGGACTCGCTGGAACAATGGCTTCAGAACAAAAACGCGTTGCTTACCATTGCTGGGGATAACCTGAACCAACTTATTGATAAGCAAATTAACGTAGCCGAAACAGATTTACTCTATCCATACAATTGGAAATAATATGAAACAAAAACAAACATACATTATTGCTGAAATTGCCCAGGGCTTTGAAGGCGACATCAACCTGTGCAAACGATTTATTAAACTGGCAAAAGCCGTTGGAGCCAACGCGGTTAAATTCCAGATTTTCCGGGCCGAAGAAATTTGTACCTCCGATTATAAATACTACGATCTTTTCAGATCCCTGGAAATTGATCCGGCGGTATGGACCGAAATGATTGATTTCGCCGTTGAAAACGGACTTGATTTTTTTGTGGATATTTCGGGGTTAAAGACCCTTTCCTGGATCGAAAAAGCCAAAATAACCGGATACAAGATCCACTCAACCGATCTTAAAAACTATGAATTGCTTAATGCACTCAAGGATAAAAACACCACCATCATTCTTTCCGCAGGAGGAGGAATAGTGGAGGAACTCGAAAAGGCGATAAAGCTTCTCGGAAAAAATAAAATTATCATCATGTCTGGCTTCCAGGCCGAACCCAATTTGCACAGCGATGTGGAGCTGGATAAAATTGAGTATCTGAAAACTAAATTTAATGTGGAGGTAGGCTATGCCGATCATCTGGATGCCAACGAACCGCTTGCAACCGTTCTGCCTGCAATGGCGGTTCTTAAAGGCGCTTCTTATATCGAGAAACACCTCACGATTGACCGCAATAATCTGCAGCTTGAAGATTATGTTTCGGCGCTTAACCCCGACGAATACATAAAAATGATTTCATTTATCCGCAACGTGGAGGCTTTTTCGGTTACTGGCAATACCTTTCCGCTGAGCGAAAGGGAACAAACCTACCGCAAAAACACTAAAAAAGTGGTGCTTGCCAAATGCGAAATAAAAGCCGGGCAGGTAATATCGGCCCACGATTTAATGATGCTGAGAACGGGCAAAACGTTTGAAAAAATAATTGACATCGAAACGGTAATAGGTAAAACGGCGGTAAACAATATAGCCGCCGAGGCAGTAATAACCGAAGAACTGATTAAATAACATGAAAATTGTAGCGACACTGGCCTGCCGAAACAACTCAAGGCGGCTTTATGGAAAGCCACTTCAACTGCTTGAGCAGTTTTCGGTGCTTGAGTACATGGTAAATTGCATTAAAGAGCACAAAGAAATCAGCGACATTGTTTTGGCCATTAGTGAAGTAAAAGGCAACGAGGCCTTTATTGAACTGGCCGAGCGAAACAACATCAACTATGTTACTGGAGACGACCGCGATGTGCTGGGCCGACTGATAAAAGCCTGCGAACTGGCCGGTGGCGATACCGTGTACCGCGTTACTACGGAATCGCCTTTTGGCTACCTCGAGGGTCTGCAGGAGGCCATTGCTTCGCATATCGCAAAAAATGCTGATTATACCGCACACGCAAAACTTCCTGACGGGGTTTTGTTTGAGCTTATTAAACTGGATGCGCTTAAACTATCGCATAAGAATGGAGATTACCGGCATCGAAGCGAACTGGTGAATCTTTATATTGAGGAACATCCTGAGCTGTTCATCAAAAATATCTTACAGATTGATGAAAAGTGGCAGCGCCCCGACTACCGCCTTACTATTGATTTTCCTGAAGACCTGATCCTTTGCCGGAAAATTATCAGGCATTTTGGTGGCGACAACAAGTACATACCTTACAAAGAGCTGATTACTTTTCTGGATAGTAATCCGGCCCTGAGGGCTACCGTTGAAAATATCACAGACGAAAATTACATTAAACCAGTGCATTAATAGTTTAAATATGATTTCCAATTTTGAAAAGTCAGAAGCGTATCGCAAAAAAATTCACAACCTGATACCCGGTGGTGCCCACACGTATTCCAAAGGCGACGATCAGTTTCCTCTGCTGTCGCCGGCTGCCATTGCTTATGGCAAGGGTGGGTATCTGTTTGATTTGGATGGCAATAAATTTCTGGATTGTTCCATGGGATTAACCTCGGTGAGCCTTGGGCACGCCTATGAGCCGGTGCTCGAACGGGTAAGGCAGGAACTTGAAAAAGGCGTTAATTTTATGCGGCCCTCTTACATAGAAGGTGAGATGGCTGAAAAATTCCTATCGCTGGTACCGCAGCATCAGATGATTAAATTTGCCAAAAACGGCTCTATTGTTACAACTGCGGCTGTAAAACTGGCCAGAGCATACACGGGGCGTAAGCTGGTTGCTTTTCCTTCGGATCATCCCTTTTACAGTTACGACGACTGGTTTATAGGAAAAACTGCCTGCGATTTTGGAGTACCTGAAGAAATCAGCGCTCTCTCGGTAACCTTTAAATCCTGCGACTTAAACTCACTCATCGAATTGTTTAATAAGTACCCTGGTCAGATAGCCTGCGTGATTACGGAACCCGAACGGAGTATGGATTCAGAATTGCCCGGCTACAATGCGGGTGAATTTTTAAAACAGGCTATCGAACTCTCCCATCAAAATGGGGCCTTGTTTATTATTGACGAAATGATTACCGGATTTAAAACTGATTTTCCGGGATCTATAAAAAAATACAACCTCAAACCTGACATGGCCACCTGGGGAAAAGGCATTGCCAACGGGTTTTCGTTTTGCGCACTTACCGGAACAAAAGAGGTAATGGAACTTGGTGGGATCCGAAATAAAGGAAAAGAAAAAGTATTTCTTATATCTACCACGCACGGTGGCGAAACACACTCCATAGCGGCTGGGTTGGCTACTATTGCTGAATTTGAGAATAAGAACGTAATACAACACAATCAATCTCTCGGAAACTATTTTGTGGAAGCAGTATGGAACGTAATTCAAACTCATAAACTGAGTGAATATGTAAGTGTGTTAAATAGTAACTGGATGCCTGTTTTGTTTTTTAAAGATCATCAAAAACAAATCTGCAATGGCATGAGGACCTATGTGCTGCAACAGCTAATCCGGAACGGTGTGCTCTGCCAGGGCATGTTTATTCCGTGTTTTGGTCACACCAAACAAGATGTGGAAGTGTTTGCTGCAGCGTTAAATGATTCGCTAACCAATTATCTCCGGATATCCGAAGAAGGGTATGCGAATTATCTAAAAGGCGAACCAACAAAGCCGGTTTTCAGGAAGTATCTCTAAAGAAGCAAATCAACATTGTTACTTTACAAAACAGCAATTGGCTTTTGGCGCGCCATTATAATGAACCGCTTTGGTGCAGAGCAGCGCTGGCCCGAATGGTATTATGCGGGTGAAAGCCACCGAAAAAAAACCTTCAGGTTTCCCGAAAAAACGAATCGTAATTTTTTTGCACCGGTAACGATTTACCGGCTCCTGCTTTCCAGACTTATAAACAGACAAAAAGGGATAAGGGTTTTTACACAGGGCCGTGAAGCAATTTACGACATCCATCTAAGGGAGTCGGAGTTTCGACAGGAGTATGTTCGCCACTTTTTACCCAATGGCGTTGCTCTTGCCATTTCGAAGGAACAACTGATTGCCTCTGCCTCTGGATTAGAAAAACTAAACATGACTGTTTTTGCCATACCGGCCCTTCCATTCTTATTATTGATGGCCGTCTTTTCAAAAAACAGACTAAGCGCACCGCTCACATTAATCGAAATTTTTGAACTCTACTGTCTCCATTCACGAATAAAACAATACAAAATCAAAAAACTGCATTGGTTTTGTATTTATGAGCGCGACGCAAACATTGGGGCCCTGTTGCTTAAGCGATCCGGCGTATACGTGAATAAAATTCCTTCAGAGGTTCCATTGGTTTTTGCCAATAAAATTATTATAGCAAACGAGTTAAGCTTTTGTTTTGGGTATCAGAAAGAAGAGTTCGACACGTTTAGGCAAACCATGTTTGTTGAAAGAACAAATCAATGGGCGCCTGAGCAATTTTTTCAGAGTTTAAACTCACTTAAGCTACAGGCTTCAGGAGGCGATAAGGGATTTGGTAAAATAGCTTTCTTTTCGAGTGGTAACTGGTTGCGCGCAATGCTAGGACACACCGATCTTGGAAGCAATGATAAAGAGAATGAAGAACTAATTTTGAACACGCTTCTCAGGTTTACTGAGACCGGAACGGATCTTATTATTTTTTTACATCCGCTCGAAAAACGTGTCCAGCATGCTGAACTGACAAAGCGGTATTACGAGCCCATATTGGCCAAACCAAACGTGAAGCTCGCGAATCCTGAAAAAACTTCGGTTGAGAATTTTCATCTGGCAGATACCGGCGTGGCTCAATACAGCACCTTGATGTTTGAAAGACTTTGTTTGGGGTATAAAACCATACTGGCACCCTGGGGCCATCCTCAATTTCCTTTAAAGAATAGTTCAATGGAAAATTGTTGTGCGTTTAATGAACAACAACTCATTGATAAACTTAAAATGGCGCTCGGACAAACTAACAACGAGTTCTTTGAAAGCAACAATCTGCAAAAATATATTTGTAACACCACATGGAATTAAAGCCAGTAGTATTCATAAGGGCAGATGCTAATTCGGAAGTGGGAATGGGCCACCTGATAAGATGCCTGGCGCTGGCACAAATGTTACGGAATGATTTTGAAGTGATTTTTGTAACTAAAAACACCGGAATAATGATTCTTGACAAGTTTATTGGAAATAGTTTCAGGCATGAAAGTATTCCGGCGAACATTCAGTTGTACGAAGAGCCAGAGTACATCAAAAGCATTAGCACTATCGGTAAACTCACCTGTTTGGTACTCGATGGATACAGGTTTGACACGGTTTATATGGCGGCCTGCAGATTAAATACCGATAAGCTTGTTGTTATTGATGATTTGGTCACCTATCACTATTCCTGCGATGCCATTATTAATCAGGCGGATTTTGTAACAGAAACACAATACGCTGGAACCGGCATTGGTTTTTTCTGCCTTGGACCAGCCTTTGCATTGCTTAGAAATGATTTTCTTGTTGAGGCTAAAAAACAATCTAAAAAAGCCGGCCCTATTGAAAAGGTGTTTGTTTCGTTGGGTGGTGCGGATGCCGATAACCTGACGTATGATATTTTAAGGCGACTGCAATTGTTTGAGCAGATCAAACATATTTCGGTACTAACTGGCCCTGTAAACGAAAACATTAAAAACTGGCAGGAACAATTTAATAGCCGTAGTAATATTACATTTTACAATAATTTGTCAGGCGAAGCTGTGTGCAACCTTATCTCAACCAGCGATTTGGCAATATGTCCGGCAAGTTCGCTTTCGATGGAAGTGTGTGCATGTCGAACTCCATTGCTGGTTGGTAAAACGGCAAATAATCAAAGTGGAATTTACAGGTCATTAACGTTGCACGGTGCTGCAAAGGGTGTTGGTGACTGGGGGAGCTTAACCGAAGTGGAGATAGACGTAGCCCTTAACGCTGCGCTTGCCTGGAATTCGACCGAACGCAACATGATGATGACTGCACAACGGCAATACATTGATGGGTTTTCCGGAGAGCGCATGACCTCACTTTTTAAACAACTCACACATGTTGATTAAACCACTTACGAGGGATTTCCTGTTCAGTAATTTGAACGTTTTTTTGGACTTAATAAGGGGCTGGAAGTATTGTAACTGGACGGAGAATAATTTTCTTTACGAGCTACCTTTAAAGTGGGAACTTTCATTTGCCTTGTATGAGGGAGATTCACTAAGGGGTTTCTGTATTGCATCAAATAAAATTGCGGATGCTTATTACATCCACCTTCTTTTTATATCTGATAAAGCCAGAGGGCACTCATTAGGAAAAAAATGTCTGGATTACGCAATGGAGTTATCTAAAAAACATGGGTACAAACGAATCGAACTGCGATGTCCGTTGAGCAATGTCAGAGCACTGGAATTTTACATAAAAAATGGATTTCGCCTACGCGAGTGCATTATGGATGATGTAAGCGGCCAGGAACCGGATAATTACCTCGAACTAATACTTTAATAACATGAAGCGGTCTTATATAATCTCTGAAATAGGAAATAATCACAACGGAAATCCTGAAAAGGCTCTGGAGCTTATTGATGCAAGCGCTGAAGCTGGTGTGGACGCAGTTAAGTTTCAAACATTCAGGGGCATTGACATTGTTAGTCCACGTGTGTTGGCTGACGAATACAAAGGCTGGGACGTTAAGGGACACAGGTACTGGTACGAGTTTTTAGACACAATTGCCTTGCCGTTACAGAACCACCAGGCGGTAATAGACTACACAAACGCAAAACAGCTCCACTTTATTACTACGCCCACATCTCCATACATTGTTGAGTTTCTTGAAAGTTTAACCGGAATCCATGCTTACAAAGTGGCTTCTATGGATTTAAATAATGTTCCCCTTTTGCGAGCCCTCGCAAAAACCAGCAAAAAGATATTGATGTCAACTGGCATGGGGGAAATGGAAGAGGTAAAAAAAGCCGCCGCCTACTTTGTAAACCATGAGTTGGAAATACTTCATTGTGTTAGCGATTATCCGCTCGAGCCATCTAAAGCCTTTTTAAACAATATCGTTGCATTGAAGAAAGAATTCCCTGGCAAGCGTATCGGTTTCTCGGATCACTCCCTGGGACACGAGTTATGTGTGGCAGCACGTTGCCTTGGCGCCGAACTTTTTGAAAAGCACATTACGCTGAGCAGAAAGGATCCCAACCCGGCTGAGCATCATTTTTCTATGGAGCCTGGAGAGTTTAAGAACCTGGTGAGTTGGCTTCGGAGCATTGATGAAAATCTGGATATAACCGATTTTGGAAGAAGCAATACCGAAAAGGAAAATAAGTTTAAGTACAGACGCAGCTATCATTATGCTGCCAGTCTGCAACAAGGCACTGAACTAGGACTAAATAATCTTAACTTTGTAAGACCCGGTGATGGCGTAAACGAAGAAGAGCTTATGTTGCTGATTGGAAAAAAACTAACACGCGGGGTGGAAGCCTACGATCCCTGCCGGAAAGAAGATTTTGAATAATGCTGTCTGACAACTATGTATTTGATTCGCAATTTATGTTTTTGCCTGACCAGCAGGCATTAAAATCTGCTTATGACAAGACAGTACGTAGCAATGAGTTGTTTTCAAAGGATGGCTTGAGGGCTTACTACCGAACCGAAAGTTGGGACTCAAACTATTTTAAAAAAAACATTGCTCGTTTGGTAAGTATTACTAATCGGAATGAAAACGAAAAGTATCGGGAGCTCAATCACGAAATGAAGAAGTTTGATTGTGTTTATCTGAGACTTAACGAAACGCATAGCTATTGCAGCTTTGCCGAATACGAGGGGATACCGCTGCTTTGTTCGAAAGTCACGCAGTTTAACGATTTAAAGGACTTTGAGCCAAAGTTTGCCGGAGACATCAATTATATGACATATAGCAGCCTGAGTCTCATGGAGCGGGAAGCGGTTCTTAAGGACGTTCTTTTGCTTTCCAGAGCATCCTTTGTTCATGGCAGGTTCAGGGCCGACAAGAATTTTGACCCTGATTTGATTGATGGAATGTATGCAGGATGGGTCGAAAATGAAGTAAAGGCGCAACAGTCTGAGCTTTATTTTCTTCAGTCGAATGGTAAATTGGTTTCTTTTTTTCTCTACAGGAAAAATATTAGCCCGCTTAATACTTATAAAATTGGATTCGTCTCACTTATCGCATCGGCGGTCGAATACAAGAACAGAAATTTTGCCGGTAGTTTATTGAATTATGTCATTAACCAGGCTAAAAGTGAAAACACACAGTATATTGTTGCAAATACGGAGACAACAAACACCAGCGCACTTAGTTTTTTTAATAAAAAT
>CALMNJ010000096.1 GCA_937868675.1 uncultured Bacteroidota bacterium
AAACAAAATTCTTGATAATTGAGTTCAGTACCGGTTTCATACTTAATGCAGTGTAATAATAAGTAAATATACAAAAATAGCTTTAGTTATACACTCAATCCGGCTTATGTTTATTTAGCAAAAAAGCAGGCAGCAAGGTGGTCAAAATTTGTATTTTTACCTTCTATGACATTTGTGTACCCTTCCTTCCTCTGGGCCCTTCTGGCCCTGCTGGTACCAATTATCATCCACCTGTTCAATTTCAGACGTTACAAAAAAATTTATTTCACCAATGTCAAATTCCTGCGCGAATTGCAGGAAGAAAGCAAATCCAGATCGCGGCTGCGCGAACTCATTATCCTTACCTGCCGTTGTTTGGCGCTGGCCTGCCTTGTATTTGCTTTTGCCCAGCCTGTGCTTAATAATGGCGCTAACCCAACCCCATCGGGCAGCAGTGCTGTGGGTATCTACATTGACAATTCCTTCAGCGCTCAAAACACCGTAAAACAAGGACCTTTGATAGATGTAGAGCGCATGCGGGCCCGGCAAATAGTAAATGCGTTCAGCAGTGCCGACCGGTTTCAGCTGCTTACCAACGATTTTGAGGGGCGTCATCAGCGGCTGCTCACCAAAGAGGATGCACTTACAGCCATTGACGAAATAAAGGTGTCTCCTGCGCCCCGCCTGCTCAGTGAGGCCATTCAAAGGCAGAGCAACTTTTTATCCTCGTCCGCTGCCCCGGTAAAAAGAATGTTCATTTTGTCTGATGCTCAAAAATCCACCTTCAACCTTCAGGACTGTCGCCCGGACTCCAACATACGCACTTCGGTACTGGCCCTGACGCCTGTCCAGCCAAACAATACGTTTCTTGACACCTGCTGGTTTGAAAGCCCACTGCAGCAAAAAGGGTTTATTCAAAAATTGCATGTAAGGGTTGTAAACGATGGGGCCGCAAAAATAGAAGCCGGTTCTGCGAAACTTTTCCTTAATGGCTCTCAAACCGCCCTGGCCTCGTTTTCTCTCGATCCGGGGGCTTCAACCGAGGTGCTTTTTACTTTTGAATGCAAACAGGATGGGTTTAATTATGGCTCGGTTAAAATAGAAGACTACCCGGTAACCTTCGACGATGAACTTTACTTTGCTTTCAATGCATCGGTCTCCCTTCGCATCTGTTTGCTCAACGGACGCACGGCAGGCGAAAAAAATGCATTAACCACTTTATTTAAGAACGACAGTTTATTTAAAACAGAAATTTTTACCGAGCAGGGCGTTGATTATGCAGCCTTTAAACGATGCGATGTACTGGTGCTTAATCAGCTCCGCGAGGTGTCTTCGGGTCTGTTGGCTGAACTACAAAAATTCACCCAACAGGGCGGGGCCCTGCTCATTGTTCCGCCGGCTGATGGCAATATAACCGGCATTAACGAAGCCCTTACAACGCTGGGACTACCCAAACTCGGTGAAATTGATACAGCCACTATAAGAACCGACAATTTCAACGAACGCTCTGTTTTTTTTTCTGGAGTATTCGAAAAAAAACAGGAACGGGTCAATCTCCCGCTCATTACCCGGCATTACAGTCTGCTTAAGAGTAACCGGCAGGATTTTGAGCCGGTCATTAATCTGCAGAACGGAGATTGTTTTCTTGGCATTGGAATGGTAAATAATGCCCGCGTATTTTTAACCACCTCGCCGTTCAGCGACGAGGGTGGTAATTTTACCAGGCATGCGCTATTTGTGCCTGCCCTGTATCGCCTTTGTTTCAGTGCCATGCGCTTTGTGCCCATGTTTTATCATAGTGGTGCCAACGACGCAATTACCGTGCGCAGTGACGAACAGGGCGAAGAGCCTCCTCATATTATTAAGAAAGACAGCAGCGCCGGTTTAATACCAGAGGCACACAACGGCGGCGGGTTACTTACTGTTTTAACCAGAGGGCAGATTAAAGATCCCGGATTTTACACACTTGCATTTCGAGGAAAACCATACTTGCCGATGGCATTTAATTATCAGCGGCGCGAATCAAAACTTCAGTCTTATACCATCAGCGATTTGGATCGTATTATTCAAGAAAAAAACTTTAAAAACCTTAGCCTGATTGAGGATACGGGTACTGATATCAGTCAGGATTTACTCCTGAATCAGGATGGTAAAAAAATCTGGAAATTATGTTTACTTTTAACCCTCGGATTTATTGCTCTTGAATTGTTGCTCCTGAGGCTTTTAAAATAAAGATTATGAACATTCTTATCCGGCAGGCCAAAGTAATTTCCGAATCAAGCCCCCATCATCAAAAAATCGTTGATCTATTAATTGAATCCGGCATCATTACCGAGATTAAAAAGAACATTACCGCCCGTCAGGGTACGAGGGTTATTGAGGCCGATGGTTTATGTATTTCAACCGGTTGGGTGGATCTTCAGGCGGTAGCCTGCGATCCTGGCTTCGAACACAAGGAAGACCTTGACAGTTTTGTGAAGTGCGCCGCTTCAGGCGGATTTACAACCGTGTGCGTGCACAACTATAACCAGCCAGCGCTTCACAACAAGGCCCAGATCGAGTATGTGGTAAACAAAACCAAAAACAAGGTGGTGGACGTGCTCCCGGTTGGTACGGTAAGCATGGAGGCCAAAGGCAAAGATATGGCCGAAATGTACGACATGAAACGTTCGGGTGCCGTGGCGTTTGGCGATCACAAGCATGTGATACAGGATTCGGGCATGCTGGCCCGCGCGCTTCAATACACAAACAACATTGGTTCGTTTGTAATTGCCCACTGCAACGACAACCACCTGGTGCAAGGCTGGCAAATGAACGAAGGTGAAATGTCAACCTCGCTTGGCCTGAAAGGATTGCCTGCACTGGCCGAGGAACTGATGATACAGCGCAGCATATCGGTGCTGGAATATACCGGAGGAAAACTACATGTACCCACTCTAAGCACCCGCGCCGGTGTTGAACTTATAAAGAAAGCAAAAGCACAGGGGCTTAATGTCACCTGCGGTGTGGCGGCTGCCAGTTTGCTGCTGGACGACAGTGTGCTGAAAGATTTTGATACAAATTATAAACTAAATCCGCCCCTACGCACGCGCCGCGATGTGCAGGCCCTGCGCAACGGGGTTGACAATGGTACCATTGACGCAGTGGTAAGCGACCACTGGCCGCAGGATGTGGAATGTAAGGAGCTTGAATTTGACCTGGCCGATTTTGGCATGATAAACCTGCAAACCGCGTTCAGTTGTGCGATGGAGGCTATGGGCGATAAAAACCTTGATGCCCTTATACAGGCCCTTACTTCGGGGCCGCGCCGTGTGCTTGGCATCAACGAGCCGATGATTAAAGAAGGAGCAGCGGCCAACCTCACCATTTTTGCTCCAGCCGTGGAATATGTGTTTAGCGAAAAGATGAACCTGTCCAGATCGGCCAACTCGCCATTTATTGGTAAAACCATGACCGGTAAAGTGCTGGGGGTAATAAACGGTTCGAGGAGTTCCTTTAACTAGGCCTTGCGGATTTCTTCGTTTAATTTTTCGAGCGTTTGTATGCGGTAATGTACCTCCAGATCAAATTCGTTTTCGGTTAAATTGTCTTGTAAAAACCGGTAAAGCGCCCGGCATTTTTGAACCGAATTTTTATAGTCGGCTACTTTTCCGATTGCAGCATAAAATTCAATCGTATCAAACATCAGCGCCGCAAGTATTTTCTTTTGTGCAGGCAACAGGTTTTGTGTTTCAACAACTGTTACTTTAAACGCTTCTTCATCTAACTGAAGTATATGGTTGATATCGAGCGACGTAAAATTTAAGGAGGCCTCCTGCATTTCTTTCTCGTACCGGTCCCAGTCCTTTTTGTTCCGGTACCCCAAAAGCATGGCCAGCACTTTTCCGAACTCCTCAAATTGTCGCTGCAGATAGTCCTTTTTATACATGTTGCGGCCCCTTTAGCTTTTCAATCAACTCAGCGCACTGTTCAATAAGCGAGCGGTTGTTGTTATTGTAAATCACGTAATGCGATTTTTTTATTTTTTCTTCCTGCGAAAGCTGACTTTTTATTTTTTTCAGCACCTCGTTGCGCGAAAGTCCGTCACGATGCATCACCCGTTCAACCCTAATTTCTTCATCGGCGGCCACGGTCACAATCATGTCAACCTCCTTATCAATACCGGCTTCAAAGAGCAGAGCGGTTTCCTTAATAATTATGGCTTTGGGATGTGTGTTTACAAAGGCATTAAAACTTTGGGCCACCGCAGGGTGTATGATGCCATTAAGCGATTGCAGCAAACTGGTATCCGAAAAAATTTTCGAACTAATGTATGACCTGTCAATTTCGCAATCGCTTTTGTATGCGTCACTTCCAAGCAGTGCTATGACGTTTTTTTTAACCGCCTCCTCAAAATAAACTTGTTTTGCGGCTTCGTCGCTGCTAAACACGGCGCAGCCCATCAGCGAAAGAATGCGGCTTACCATGCTTTTGCCACTTCCTATGCCGCCGGTAAGTCCTACAATCATGTTAATGTTTTAAGATTAATACTTCCACCTCGCGGGGCTCTATTTCCAGTACGTTTACATGACCGGGAACCATGTTTAAAAACACCGGATACTTTTTGGTTGCCCGATTTATTTTTGCACTGTTTATCGAAGCTTTGAAAAGTGCCGTGTCTTCGTTTCTGAAATTATTGCCTGCACTGGTAAAACGCACAGTTACATGCGAAGGGAAAATGCTCACATTACCGCCACCTTTATGGTTGAGTATATCACTCACGTGCACCCGGGTGCTGTGTTCCATCAGCCGGTCCACCTCAATGCTTACCGAGGCTTCACTTAGGCCGGGGTACACCCCATTGCCGGGTTTAACCAGTGCCACACGGGTATTTACATTCTGGTACAAATCGTTGAGATGAAGGGCTTGTGTGTAAATGGTATCAATATTGCGTATCAGGGCCGTGTCGCCGAAAATGGTGGTAAAGGCCGGGCTCACCAGCGGTTGCCTAGCTGTATAACCCTGACGGCATTTAACGTAAATGGGCACCTTAATCGTAACTGTTTTCTGAAAGCCGGTTTTTTCAGAAAAATAAAGGGTATCGGGGCTTATGTGTTTTACCTGCCCCTCGAAACCGAAAATAGATTTAAAATTGAGCTGCTGCGCCGAAAGTACATAGTTTTGTCCGCGGCCTGCCGCTTTTATCTGGTTAAAATCAAGATCAAGCGAAGCAAAGGGTTTTTTTAATTGTATGAGCGCCAGCTTAAGGCCGCTGGCTTTTACGTCCACACTCAGAATTTCGGGCAGGGGGCTCAGAGGCTGTTTGTTTTGCGGAATGTTGCGGTAACTAACCGGCACCTTAAAGTTGCGCGTGTAAACCGCATTTAGCGCGTGTACCAGCCACAGAAACGAGGCTATTACCAGACAAATAAAAAAAGCCTTGGCTTTGCCAGGCTTTTTTTTAGTAGGTGCATATTTTGTATCTGCGCCGCTCAAAAAAATTATTGATT
>CALMNJ010000097.1 GCA_937868675.1 uncultured Bacteroidota bacterium
ATTCACCCTGTTAACCGTCATGAGATACGCCTTATCTTTAAGCTCCAGTACCAGCATGGATGTTCCGTTGGGTTTCACATGAAGACTCTGTTTTACAATAACGCCCACAAAAGTGTACTCTCCATCACGGTCACCAAGAATAATCTTGATAACAGTGCCCTTTTTTAAACTATTGGAATTACCAGCCTCAAAGGTTTGCTTAGACACATCACCATCAATAATCTCGAGTCGCGCATGCGGTATTTTATTGATGCTTTTGCTGATGACAATAGATGATATCCCGAAATTATCTTTCAGGGGGGCTTCATTCTCGCCCACATAGATATAATATGCAGGGACTCCCTGTTCTTCAGACGAATAGCCTGTTAATTTACTGGCAACTCTTTTTGCGCTGGTAAGAAAGTTCATGTCAAAGTTTATCTATTGGTGGAAAAAGCAATTCGGTTCCCTGAGTTAATTTGCGGGGATTTTTAAGGTTGTTTACCTGGGCAATCCTGGTGTAAAGCGATGCGTCGCCGTATTCGCGATAGCAAAGCAAAGGCAAAGTGTCTCCCGCAGAAACTGTAATGGTTTTAGATATGTCGGGCGATTGTAGTTTCAGTGCTTTTACGAGAAGCGAAAAATCAACATGTTCCTTAATTGTAACCGACATCTTCGCGCGTAATGGTGTTCCATCCGGGGCAAACATGGTGTAGTTTACGCTTGCCGACTCAAGCACACCTGTCATGATAAAGGTTCCCCAAACCACCATCACATAATTAGGACGATGGATGGCACCTGTAATCCGGTAGGCATAGTTCATAAACTGATCAATCTGTGCATCCACACGCGATGTATTTGCATTTACCGCCACTTTATCGCCGAAGCCGCCTGTGGTGCTGGGCGATGCGCCCGTACCGTCGAAAAGAAGCTCAAGACTCAGTGTTCGTGCTTCGGTGCTGAAAAATTTTTTAACGAGATTTCCCACCGAGACTTTTCCGCGTGCATCGTACTTTACACTGTGACTGACATTAAACGTGCTTGGGTTGTACTGAGGAACATAGGTAACGCCTACGCCCGGAGCCGCCGAGACAGGATAAAAAATAAACGTCAGCTTACCAAGCTTTCCTGCCTGTTTGCCGACCGCAGCGCCGGCTATGGTGCCCAGCAATTCGGCCTGCCCTTTGAGCGCATTCAGCGCATTTTTTACGAGTGACATCTTACTTACCTTTCCTTACTTTGTTCTATCATTTTTTTAATACTTGCCTGCATATCCTGCAGTTCATCTTCACTGCCGGCCATCGCACTCTGTGTTTTTGAATCCTTTGTGCCACCTTTATCAGAAGCCTCCTCTTTGCCGCCCGAGCCCCATATGGCCCGTATCAACAGTTCTTTTATTTCAATTGCCATACCTGATCATGTTTTTTGCTTAACTAAAATGGCCTGGTCAATAAGGCTGCCATTCACCACTTCGCGCCGGAAATACTGATACGACAACTCCACCGTTTCTACAACAATGGCGGCCTTTTCGGCATCAAATCCATCAATGTTCCATTTGGTAGGCCAGGCGTTATAAAAAGTCCATCGCTCCAGGGCTTCGTGTTTCCCATTTAACAGACTCACAGAGACATTAGTTGGCGTGAAACGAAAATCTTCTACGGCCTGCCTGAACCACTCAATGAGGTCGGAACCAATAAGAAGCCCTCTTTTCAGTACCAGATTTTCGTAACTGGCCCTTTGCGGAAGGCGGTGAGTAAAACGATTCTCTCCGCCCTCCTGATAAGTTTCTGAATTGGGCACAGCGGCATTAATTCCCGAAACACTCTGGAATCTGATATCGGATGTGTTTTGTATGCCCTGGAATTCCACCTTGAAATGGAACCCGATGGGGGGATAATAGCCTGACATGTTTTTATCGGATTAATGGTTAAATGGTATCAATAGTAATTCCTTCGTGAACAAGCGTAATGGATTCAATTGCCACCTCATTGCCGGTTGATTTTAGCGAAGGACCTTCTACTTTTGATGGCCATGCATTCCTGATATTCCAAACCATAACGGCCTGGTGATTTTCGTTGAGCAGGCTGATGGTGAGCGAACGGCGGTCAATGTTGTTTAACTGAACCGTGCTGATCCACTGAAAGAAGTCGTTGTCTTTTTCAAACACACCTCTTTTAAGGGATATGTCGCCGAATTTGGGCATGCCAGGCATTTTTGTTACGTTGTAATCCTGAGCGCTCCCTTCGCGGTATTCAATCGGTTGAATTTCTGTGGTTAAGCCTGAAACTTCTGTGAAGCCGAGGCGTGATCCACCCCATTTAACCTGGAAGTGGAATACTGGTACTGGATACGATGTTGTTGCCATGATTTATTTTGTTTTTTATGTTATTGATTTGTTTTTATGATTCCTGTAGTTTATGCTCAAATTTCAGAATGATGAATTCCGCCGGGCGTGAAGCAGCCATTCCCACCTCCACAATCATTTTACCATTGAGTACATCATCGGCCGACATGGTGGTGCCTAGGCCAACCCTAACAAAAAATGCCTCTTTGGTTGAGGCGCCTGCAAGTGCCCCTTCGCGCCACAGATTGGTAAGAAAGGCCTCAATCATTGTTTTTACACGAAGCCATGTTGTTGAAGTGTTGGGCTCAAATACAACAAAACCAGTTGCTTTCTGAACCGATTCCTCAACAAAATTGAAGAACCTCCGCACGTTAACGTAACGCCACTCATTGTCGTTGCCGGCAAGGGTGCGGGCGCCCCAAACAATCGTTCCGCGGCCTGTAAACGAACGAATACAGTTGATTGATTTACCGCTTGTGGCATCCACATTTAACCCGTCCTGCTGCGCGTTGGTAAGGCTTATCACCGGTCCGCTGATTGCATTTACACTTACGTTGGCCGGGGCTTTCCAAACGCCGCGCTCATTATCAACTTTGGCGTAAATACCTGCTATGGCACCGCAAGGTGATACGGTTACTGTGTAGTCCGAAATTTTTGCAGTGATACTATTATAAAGAGCAGGATTATTGGTTTTGATAAAATCCAGACTTCCAATTACAAAATCAGTTTTTGTAGCCACAGCCGTATAGGCGGAAGCACGCAACGTATTAAGTGCAGCAAGCACGGTGGTGTATTGGGCTAGTAAACCCCCAGCGTTTGTCGAATTCTGAGCGCCACTGTAATCGCTTGCGGCGTCATACAAATCGCCAGGACCAATTGAGTTAGCTGATGCGATAAGCGTTGACAGGGTACTTCCGGAACCTGGTATCAGTGCGTCTTTTATTGCCTTGTGCAAGGAGGTTGCCGCAGGTGATGAGGGCAAAGCACTGTTCACTGCGTCCAGATTTGTTTTAAGGCTGGTAACACCGGTCAATATAGCCGCGTTGTAAGTTAGCGAAGCCAGGTGCCGTTTGGCGTAATTAACCGCCAGGCCAAATTTATATGTTGCAATATCCAGCTTGTTAAGTATATCAATGGCTATCGCCGCGGAATCCGTATAGTTGCCCCCAACCGTATTGTAATATGCCACTCCGTTTTTCTTGTATGAATTGATATGCAAAAGCGTATTGCTGGTTTCGTATCCCAGCGTTGAGTCAAGATCAGGGTAATAGGCCGCGCCATACTTTAGGTCATTTATCCCCACCTCACTTGAACGGAAGTCTGATGCATCCGTGCTTACCGACGAGGTGCACTTTACATCCATAATGGTAAAACGATCTTTGAGCGTTGCGCACTGCAATAAGGCGTGATCATAAACAGGGCCCATGTCAACGGCGCTCAGCGCAACCGCGTCAGGCATAACCAGCAGGGTTGGTTCGTCGTATTTGGCAATTGCATCAAGTCCTGTGTTGATGTCGGAAGCCGAAACGGAAGCCGGGTCGCCAGTGGCGGAGCAAAGCCCCACAGGTACAATGTAGCATGGGCCCCCACCGTTGGCATAAAACATTTTTACCTGGTAGTACATTTTAAAATTAGAAGCCGCAGATGCACTCACCTTAATGTTTCTCTGAATTTGAGAAGTGCCAACATCGTCAATGTCAATCTGAAAGCCCTGTGCTTCGGCAGTGCCGAACATACTTTCATACTCCATAAGCGACGTAATTCTTACGGGTTCGTTAAGGGCAAGGTAAACGCCTCCCTTTTCGGCTTTTTGCACATACCCTATAAACGCGGGTACTGCTGTTGCCACCTCGGCTACCGAGGCCGGCAATACCGGAATTTCATCTATGTAAACTCCGGGTGTGTTTGGATTAACAGCCATGTTTTTTCGTTATTAATTCGTTATTACGACTCCTGTAGTTTATGCGAGAATTTCAGGATGATAAATTCAGCGGGACGCGAAGCGGCCAAACCAATTTCGATAATCATTTTTCCGTTAAGAACATCATCGGCATTCATGGTGCTGCCAAGGCCAACTTTTACAAAGAAGGCTTCCTTTGCCGTTGACCCGGCCAGGCCCCCGTCGCGCCACAACCCGGTAAGGAATGCCTCGCACATTGATTTTACACGCAACCATGTGTCGGCGGTATTAGGTTCAAATACAACAAACTCAGTTGCCTTTTTTACCGATTCTTCTACAAAAGAGAACAGGCGGCGAACGTTAATGTATTTCCACTCATTATCATTTCCCGCCAGGGTACGGCCACCCCAAACAATAGTACCCTTGCCGGTAAACTGGCGGATTACATTGATGGATTTGCCTGAAGCAGCATGAATATTAAGATCGGCCTGCGTAGCATCGGTTATCATAATCGAAGGTCCACTTACCATGGTAAGGCTAACATTGGCAGGCGCTTTCCATACCCCACGGTTTGCATCTACCCGCGCATATACTCCCGCCATGGCAGCTGCGGGGTTAAGTACAACAGTTTGCTTTTTAAGTTCGGCCAAAATGCTGCTGTATATAGCTTTGTTTGTGCCTGCAACACCAGCAAGCGTTGTGGCACTGGTATATACACGCTCGTTGTTGCTTCTGCTATCGGTTACATCAACAGCACTTTCGGTATAGGAATAGTTTAACGTTGTTTTTAATGATGGGTAATAGGCCGCTCCATATTTAAGGCTATTAGCCCCAACTGTATTTGACCTGAACTTATCGGAGTCGGTGCCATATTTGGAGCCAGTGAAAACATCCAACAGAGCAAACCTGTCCTGAAGGGTGTTACATTGACCAAGAGCGGCATCGTAAACCGTCTTCACATTGGCAAGCGAACTGTTCAGGTTGCTTTCATCAGATGAGTTGTTAACCAGACCAAGGGCTTCAGGTGCAAGCAAAAGAGTTACCTCATCCACTTTTTCGAACTCTGCCAGTCCCTTAACCAAGGCATCCGCTGATAATGAGGTGGGTGTATTGGGAGCCGGAGTGCTGCTGTAAGATCCTACCGAAGACACATAGCAAGGGCCGCCACCATTCGCAAAATAAAGTTGCATGTAATAATACAGGCTAAACGTTGGCGGAGTGCTGGTAACCGTATATATCGGACTGGCAGCCGTGCCTGTTATATCCACATCATAAGTTGCGTCTTTTGATACGCCAAAATAATGCCTGTATTCCAGTAGTGACGATATGCGAACCGCTGGCGCGGGTTTATATGCAGCGTTTGATGCGGTTGAATTTCCATAATCCCACTGACTGCCATTAATAATAGCTGTTTCAGTAAATCCTGCAAAGCCAGGTATTGCGGTGGGTACAGCCGCCACAGAAGCGCCTAAAGTGGCCACCTCTTCAATGTAAACCCCGGGTGTGTTTTGACTTGTCATGTTTTCTTTTTTTTAGTTTTTACTTGTTTGATTTATATATATACTATTATGGTTGATTTTTGAGTCGTGGCGTCGTAGCCTGATAGTTGTGACAACGGTCCGGGCATGTTATTAAATACAACAACGCTATCAGTTGTATTGTTTAATACAATTCCCTTTTTGGGGGTTTCAAAAAATGGTATCGGGGCCGAGGTCTCAA
>CALMNJ010000098.1 GCA_937868675.1 uncultured Bacteroidota bacterium
GGCGGCCTGCCTGTTCAAAATAAGGTACTGCTCGACGGACTGGTTGTATATAATCCTTTTCATTCCATTGGTTTGTTTTCGGTGTTCGATACCGAAATAATGAAAAACGCCAGCGTTTACAGTGCCGGCTTTGGTGCAGAGTACGGCGGACGCACCTCGTCGGTAATGGATATAACCACCCGCGATGGAAACAAAAAACGAACCTCTGGAAAAGCATCAGCGTCTACATTTGGAGCAAAATTTAATCTCGAAGGCCCGCTACTTAAGCTTAAAGAAAATGGCACCACGAGCGCTTCCTATATATTTTCGGCCAAAACCTCATACCTGCCACAAACCTCAAAAGTGCTTTACCCGTATGCCAACAAAAACGGATTACCATTTTACTACAACGATCTTTATGCTAAGGTATCTTTGAACTCCACCAACGGAAGCAAGCTCAATGTTTTCGGATTTAATTTCACGGACAAGGTAAACTATAGCGATGTGGCTACTTACGCCTGGAGCAACACCGGCATTGGAAGTAATTTTGTGCTGGTGCCAGCCGGAAGCGAGCTGCTGATTGAGGGCGTGTTTGCTTATTCGAATTACAAAATCAACTTTTTGAACCCACAACTCGAAAGTGATTCAAAGTTCAGCGGAGTGAGCAACCTGAATACAGGCTTTAACTTCGTACGGTTTTATGGTTTACAGGAGTTACGTTACGGATTTGAAGGCGTCATTACAAGCAGCGATTATCAGGTAAAAAACCCAAATTATTCTGAGATTGGTTTGTCGCGTGAAACCATTGATATTGCCGGATACATGAAGTACAAATATTTGGGTACCCGCAAAAAGTTTATCTTCGAACCAAGCTTCAGGCTTCAGTATTACGCTTCCCTTGCTGTACTTTCGCCCGAGCCCCGGGCTGCCATAAAATATAATTTCAGTAAAAAGGCAAGATTTAAAGCATCCGGGGGCTTTTACAGTCAAACTTTGATGAGTGCAAACAGCGACCGCGATATTGTGAATTTGTTTTATGGATTTATAAATGCACCCGAAACCTCTGATCTTTCGCACACTTATATTGACCGCACAGGAAATAAAGTAAGCCTGACTTCTTCGGTGCAAAAAGCCAATCATATTGTGGCGGGATTTGAATTTGATATGTTTAAATATGTGGATGTTAATGTGGAGGTGTATCAGAAATTCTTTAATCAGATTGTAAATACAAACCGCGATAAAGTGTTTGATGACAATACCACCAACAGTAACAGGCCCGAGGAGCTGAAGAAAACATTTGTGATTGAGCAGGGAAGAGCACGTGGTTTTGACGTTACTGTAAAATATGACCGCAAGCGTTTTTATTTCTGGGCTGTTTATTCGCTTACATTCAACGACCGCTGGTATGGAAGCGCAGCCACCGGAAGCGTTACGGATTATCCGCCAAATTTCGACAGGCGGCACAACGTAAACCTCGTTAGCTCATATACCTTTGGCAAGAAGAAAAACTGGGAGCTTAATGCCCGCTGGAATTTTGGTACGGGTTTCCCGTTTACACAAACGCAGGGTTTTGCCCCGGTGCTTAATCCCAGCGGTAGCCTGCAATACCCATTCCCCAATGTAAATGGAAGCCTTACCTATGTACCTGCCGGAATAAACGGAGGCCGGTTGCCTGACTATCATCGCCTCGACATCGGTTTAAAATACAGATATAAGTGGAATGAGCATAGCACGCTTGAAGTAAATGCCGGCGCAACCAATGTGTATAACCGGGAAAATATATTTTACGTTGACCGGTTTACCTTTTCACGCATTAACCAGTTGCCGGTGCTGCCAAACCTCAACCTTACTTTAAGTTTCTGATTATTTTAATCCTGACGCACATTGGTTTTTGTGCCACCGGTGTCTGCCTAATGCCTTTTATCCCAAACTTAAGGCGTGTCGAAATTATTAATCGTAATTTTAATCCAGTTAGCTCAGCCTATGTTCTGGATGATGTTCAGAGAAAGTATTCTGTTTGCCATGCAATCGCTGGCCTCAAACAAGCTGCGCTCCTTCCTCAGCTTACTGGGCATTACCATCGGCATATTTGCCATTATTCTGGTGTTTACCGTGGTGGATGCGCTTGAAAGTAATATCCGGGGTAGTTTGCAATCGCTTGGCAACAATGTAATTTATATACAGAAATGGCCGTGGTCGTTTGAAGGCAATTATCCCTGGTGGAAATATATAAACCGCCCTACACCCAGTTATGATGAACTGGACGAACTGCAACGCAAATGCAAAACTACCGACGCCATTGCGTACCGTTTGGGAATGAGGCGTACTGTTAAATATCGGGGAAACAGCGTGCAAAATGCTGTTTTTGCAGGCATATCACACGAATTTTACCGGATCAGAAATTTCGACCTCAGCGAAGGCCGTTATTTTACGCAGGGCGAAACAGATGCCGGTTATCCCGTGGTGATAATTGGTTCGCGGATTGCAGAAGGACTTTTTAATAATGTTGACCCCATTGGCAAGGAAATAAAAATTGCCGGCCGCAAAGCAACTGTTATTGGCATTCTTAAAAAGGAAGGCGAAAGCCTCCTGGGGCCCAGCCTCGATTATCAGGTAATTGCTCCCTTTAATTTTGCGCGTTACATTCTTGACACACGTTCTGAAAATGCAGACCCTACCATTTACGTGAAGGCAAAAGCAAAAATATCGAATGCGGAAATGATGGGCGAACTTACCGGCGCCATGAGGGCCATACGCAAACTAAAACCAAGGGCAGAACCAAATTTTGCTCTTAACGAAATCAGCCTGCTAACGAAAAACCTCGATAGTTTTTTTGGTGTAATCGGAACAGCCGGATGGATTATTGGCGGATTTTCTATTCTGGTTGGTGGTTTTGGTATTGCCAACATCATGTTTGTTTCGGTACGCGAACGTACCAACCTTATCGGTATTCAGAAAAGCCTTGGCGCACGTAATATTTTTATCCTCCTGCAATTTTTAAGCGAAAGCGTTTTGCTGAGTCTGCTCGGCGGTTTTTTTGGCCTGCTGCTTACCTGGATCATTACCGCCCTTGGTAAGGATTTGATTGAAATGGATATCAGTTTAACAGGAGCCAATATTGTACTGGGCATTACCATTTCAATCCTTATTGGAATTGTGAGCGGGTTTGTTCCGGCCTATGGCGCTTCACAAATGGATCCGGTGGAAGCAATCCGGAGTAATTAATTTTCAAATGAACAGAGCATAAAAAAGGAGCCCCGGCCTGGCGGCCGGGGCAGGCCTGTGTTCAAACCCATAAGAACAAGGCCGGCTCTGAAATAAACCCAATGAAATGTTCAGAGCTATAGCCCAAATTTAAGGCACCAAAATGCCAAAGCAAGGAATTTAACGTTGTGTCACCAACAGGTTATGAACTTTTAAATAGTTTACAAATACAACTAATTTTAAGTTTAGGTTAAACATTCGAACATTGTTAACCAGTAAAACAGAATATTTTGAAAAGAACCCGAAGGGTTGTGTAAACAAACAGGTTAATTATTTTAGGTACGACACCGGGAAATAAAAAAATAAAGGCTGCTTTCCTGGGCAGCATCGCGTTTTAGTTTCCGCCGTAAAACACAATGAAATGGAAAGCAGCCAGTTGCCTGGGTTTGGGTATAATTATTCAATCAAAAGTTTCAGCGTGTGTTGTTCGCCAGAAGCCTGCATCTTAAGAAAATAAATACCGGCGCTAAGTCCGCTCACATCAATAGTAACGTTATTGGTACCTGCAGCGCCGGGTGTTTGTATTTTTTTCTCTGATTGCCCGGTAAGGTTTATCACTTCAATGATAACATCTGTTGATGAATTCAGACCGAAGTTCAACGTTAAAATGGTCTTAGCCGGGTTTGGAAACAGACTGAGGTTTTTAAGTGCATCATGATTTTCATTCAGACCCGCCGGGTCATACATAGAGAAATTAAATGAAAGGTCGGCACAGGTGTACCAGTGGTCGTTGGGTTGGTTCTGATCCAGTGGAGTGCTTTGATTATTGGATACGGTGGCTGGAAGTTTTGTATCAAGTGAATAACCAGGGCCGCCACCTGTTATGCCAATAAACGCGCACTTGGGCGATATATGGTGCATTTGCGCGTTGCCACTGATTGGATTAAAATTGGTGGTGAGATTTATTTTATTATTGCTCAGTAAGTTTGTATTCATGTCATAAGCTTTTACTTTCAGGTTCGGCAACACGTTCCATTTCTTTTTTTGCGAAGTGAAGTTGGTATCTGTTTCGGCCCATGAATAAATAATAAATCTGCCATCGGGTGTGCGGCTCAACTGAAGTCTTGCGGCCGATGGAATTTTCTCGTTGTTATTTGTTCCGCTCGTGGCGCTCCAGGGATTGTCGCTAAATCCGTTTTGTCCCTGCCTGATGCCAGGGGCTTCGGACGACATTGAATCAACCACAACCAAATTCCAGCCGGTGGCCGAACCAATAAAGTCATATATATAAGGCCTTGCACCGGGAACATGCGCATAGCTGTATGTTTCGCCCTGATTCACAAAGCCAAAAGTGAAGCCCAGCGAATCGGGATGCTGGCGACTGGTACCAAGTACGGTGGAAACAATGTGGAGGTTATTGTTTTTATCTACGGTGCAATCAATACCTTCCGAAGGATCGAAGAGAGGAATTGAAATAGCCGTGTTTGTATTGATGGATGCAATATGATTTATCAGATATGTGAACGCCGGTTGTGTAAAATCAATCGGAGGCAACAATACCCAGGTTTGACCGCCATCGGTTGTTTTGTGAACAATGGGCTGAAAGCCTGTGTTTTGCGGTGCTGTGGTTACAGTGCTCTGATTAAGCCGGCAACCAATGTGTACCACATAACCTACCATTCCGTTTTCGCTCCAGGCCATACGAGGTTGTTCAAAAAGCTGCGCATCACCGGTTGTTGATACCGAAATTGTGGATGGCGCAATAATCAGTGAATCGGCACTCCAGTTAAAACCCCCCGAACTGAAAACGCCTTTAACGATTTTTGCCCCACGATATTTACGTGCCGGTCCGGTTCCATTCACATCGCTCATCACCATACCAATGGCGCGCATCACACCGTCGTCGGTAGCGCTGAAGTCAAAATTGGGCGCATCAAATTTTAATGTGTTATAATTAAATGGAGCTGTGTTAGGGAAAAACTGTTGCGCGTTGTTAAGAGTACTTGCAACATTGTTGTAACCCGAACCGTGTGTTGCGTCCAGCTTTTTGCTGGCGGCAAAGTTTCCTATCCAGCCATTTCCGCTGGTAACAGGCCCTACCGCAGTAATGTAGCTGTTTGCAATATTGGTATTGCCCATTGGATTATAAATGGCGCCCTGCGGATAACGGGCAAACTGAATACCGTTGTCCCAAACACAGGTGCTGTCCCAGCTTTGACCGCAATCGGTTGTAACCATAGCGATAATTGCTCCGCTTGATGCGGATGTATTTGTGTAAACTATGGGAAGGGGGTAGGTAGTGGATTTCCGGTGAATAAACGAAACAGCATTTAACTCATCGTTGTACTGCAGGGGCTTTGATGAATTTTCGTAAACGCTGAAGATGTTCATGGAGGAACTAAGATGCATCCAATTGATGGTACTGCTGGCTGATTTTAGTTGTGTTGACTGAATAATATTGCGTGGCTCTTTTGCAACAGGAACAGGCTGTTCGCTGCTGTGATACATGTTATCGTATTTGGCCGCAATTTTTTCAAACAGGTTTATTTCGTTTGTTGAAGGCCGTGGTTTTCCGCTTTGTGCGCTCATACCTGTTGTTACCAACAGTGCCGCACCAATGAGTAATTGTTTTTTCATTGTTTCAATTTTTGTGGTTTAACTCTGGAATTGGGTTTTGAAGAAGAGATTTAAATTAAAGGTATGGTATGCATTGAGAAAAAAAACCACGGCATGTTTCGTCGCGTTGTTTTTCTTGATA
>CALMNJ010000099.1 GCA_937868675.1 uncultured Bacteroidota bacterium
TGTGTATCATAGGGTTTAAAAACTGGTCCTGAATTATTTTACCTGGATAGAATGAGTTTTCACTTAAAGCAGGTGATGACAGGCTTGTAAATACTGCAACAGATGAGGTCCTTGGTCCAATTACCGCATTTGCATTGCCTGGCCCGCCAATTCTACATGAGTCTGTTTGTTTATTGACCTGATATTGGTATCCTCCTGGTATAACAGATCGAGAAATAATCGTCATATTTCCATAATAACAATGGAACACCGGCTTAACGAATCCGTAATTCCGGTAACAGAACTTATCTCCGGTATCAAATCGGTAAATATCCCAGGCATTAGGTACCTTTTCTCCAACCAAAGCAACCGAGTCGTAGCTGGCCGCCCTTTCAATTCCCGATAAACGGTAATATTTGTTTTGTCCGTACAGCTGCGGAAACTGAATGATCCCAAAGTTTTTGCTCACTATTATCGTATCACTTCCCGCTACAAGTATATTTTTGACACTATCATTTACTCCAAAAACTGTTTTTGTGCTTTTACTTAAACAAACCGCCTGTTTGTTATTAACACTATCAAATAACCAGGTTTGATTAACCAAACAGTTGGGTTTAAGAATCAATCTGGCTGTATCGAAAAGCATGACGACACCATTATTAAATTTCTTTATTTTTCGTTGTAAAAACTGAGGCATATTAACCAACATAACGCTTGTAGTTGGCGACAAGGCAACCGTTAAAGTCGGGCATGCACCAGTACATTTCACACCAATACGGTTTAAGCAAAAAACCGTATCACTACCACTGGGTTTAACCGTGTCGGCAAATAACACCTGACTGACCACAACGCTGTTGTTAAACTTGTAATTGTAACGGTATTGATGATTGAATACTTCCCAGTTTTGTGAACTAAGTCTAACAGCGCAACAAATCAGAAAATAAGAAATTACCTTGATGTTACCTCGAATGATCATTTGATTAGGACTAATTTACAAAATAAACTGAATGTTTATCCAATTGGTTTAATTAGCCTTTACATGTCAATAAACGGAGTGGGTTACTTCACCACTACCCTGCCAAGCAGCCTGTTTACCCGGCCCTTTAAGGAGGTAAGGTGTATGATTTCTTTTAATAATTCGTGGCTCATTTCTTCGTCAGCGCCTTTCAGCACTTCTTGTTTTTCGGAAATAAACTTATTAAGTTTTTTTTCCTTGAGGCTAAAAAGCACATGCTGGGTTCCTTTTTTGATGTTGGTGATCTCGGAGGTAACATACACTCCAAAACTGCTCCATTTGTTGCTTAACTCATACCCCGAAATAATGTTATTGATAACGAAGCCGCTCACCAGGGGATTTTGAGAGTTTTTAAACCCATCCACATCGGGCAAACGGTGATTTTTCATCTCGTAGGTGTACTCGTCGAGAACCGTTTGATGCACCGGATTTTCGAAGGTTATTTCGTCGCGCCACAATTCAAATAAAACAAACTCGGCCAGGGTAATTTCTATTTCGTGACGGTCGTCGTTTTCGTCTTCGGCTTCAATTTTAACCAGCACATTGCCATAATTAAGCATGATGCGCAACAGTTCGCGCTCTTCAGAATCAAAGGTGAGCGCGGGTTTTTCATCTTCCTTCTCCAGCAACAATGGCTCTTCTGGCGAAGGGGCGTGCGTTTCGGTGGCGGAAGAACTCCGTCTTCCGTCGGATTTGCGCCTAATTTTGTTTACCTCAAGCTGGAGAATATTTTCTTCAATCTCCATAATAGCCGAACACTCCTTGATGTAAATGCTCCGGATAATGTTGTCCGGAATCAGCGCGATGTTCTCAACAATATCTTTTATTACCCCCGCCCTTTTTATGGGATCGTTTTTGGTTTCATCCTTTAGTTTTTTTGCTTTGAAGTAAAGGAAGTCGCTGGTGTTTTTTTCAATGTAATCCTGAAAGGCCTGCGCCCCTACCTTACGGTAGTACGAATCCGGGTCATCGTTATCCGGAAACATCAGCAGGCGCACGTTCATCCCCTCTTCCAGCAATAGCGGAATGGCCCGGTTGCTTGCCTTCTGCCCCGCCTCGTCGCCGTCGAACAGCACAATAATATTGCGTGTAAACCGGTGTATGGATTTTATCTGATCAACGGTAAGCGAGG
>CALMNJ010000100.1 GCA_937868675.1 uncultured Bacteroidota bacterium
TTGGCACAGCGACAGCCTCATGTTTATTGGCAGCAAGGGTGTAACCTACGGCTGGCAAAAAACGCTGGACAATTACCTGAAAAGCTACCCCGACAAAGCCACCATGGGCACGCTTAAATTCACAATCATTAAATCCGAACAGCTTTCTGATAAGTGCATGTACATTATCGGCAAATGGGAACTGGCCCGCGAAAAGCCCGTGGGAGGCCACTTTACCCTACTCTGGAAAAAGATAAATGAACGGTGGGTGATTGTAGCCGATCATACAAGTTAAATGCGCAGCATCTTGCGCCAGGGAAAGTCGGGACGTCGCCGAGCGATTGCAGCGGCAGCTTGTGCGGCGGGTATACCGAACCCCGCGCCAGGGATGCGAAGGGTTTAGCTCTTTTTTGGCGATGCCTCCTCTATCGTCAAAAAAAGCCGAAGCGATAGCGGAGCCCGTAGCAGCCCGGCCCGCAGGGAGGCGCCCAAATGCTTAAAAAACAAAACATGAAAGAAATACCCCGCGGCCTCTACCGCCACTACAAAGGCAACATATACAACGTGTTGTTTACCGCCCGCCACAGCGAAACCGAAGAGCTGATGGTGGTGTACAAAGCGACCTATCAGCCCGAAGGACAAAATATTTGGGTACGGCCCGCGTTAATGTTTACCGAAACAGTGCAAGTAAACGGCAAAACAGTGCCCCGCTTTGAAAAGATGTAACTTAAACGGGCCTTGTTACGTCTTATGTTCAGGCTGTTAAAAATACCGAAAGGCAGGGCATTAAATAGCTGAATTTTAAGATTTTACTATCTTTGCCACTCTTGAAAAAATGGATTTAAAACACTCCATCAATAAAACTACTGTGCCGCAGCATGTGGCCATTATTATGGATGGCAATGGCCGCTGGGCTAAAAAGCAGGGTGAAGACCGTATTTTTGGGCACTACGAGGGCGTGAATTCGGTGCGCGAAATTGTGGAGGCCTGCGGCGAGATCGGTGTAAAATACCTAACCCTTTATGCTTTTAGTACCGAAAACTGGAATCGCCCCAAGGATGAAGTGGATGCCTTGATGGAGCTACTGGTATCTACCATCAGTATGGAAACCGAAAATCTGCATAAAAAAGGTGTTAGGCTACAGGTAATTGGCGATGTGAAAAGTCTGCCGGCCTCGTGCCAGCAGGAACTGCAGGAATCCATGAACAAAACTGCCGCAAACACCACGGTAACACTGATACTGGCCCTTAGCTACTCGAGCAAATGGGAAATTACCGATGCGGTGAAAAAAATAGCCCGCGAAGTAAAAGAAGGCCGCCTGAGCCCCGACAATATTAGCTCACGACTTATTGAGGCCAACCTTAACACCGGCAATTACCCCGATCCGGAGCTGATGATACGCACCAGCGGCGAACACCGTATCAGCAACTTTTTGCTTTGGCAGCTTGCTTATGCCGAGTTTTACTTTACCGAAGTGCTTTGGCCCGATTTCAGAAAAGAAGAATTTTTTAAAGCCATAATAGCTTATCAAAACCGCGAGCGCCGCTTTGGCATGACCAGCGAGCAGGTAGCCACCAATTAAGCCCTATGAAGAGACTGTGTTTTTTATTGCTCTTGTTTGCGTGTGTTGGCCAGGTGTTTGCACAGGGTGCCGATAGTCTTTTTTTAGAACAGGCGCGGCTTAAGAAAAAATACCGCATTGCAGGCATTAAAATTACCGGTGCCGATAATTCCGACAAAAACGCACTGAGTTTATTATCCGGCCTGAGCATTGGCGACGAAATTACGGTGCCCGGCGACAAGCTGCAGGATGCCATTAAAAAACTTTGGAAACAGGGGCTTTTTGAGAACATTGAAATTTTGAAAGAAAAAGAAGTTGGCAATGAGCTTTATCTTGTATTAAATGTTACAGAACGCCCAAGGCTTACCAGGTTTTCTTTTAAAGGTGATGTGCGGCGGGGCGAGGCAGACGACATACGCGGTAAAATAAAACTAATGCAGGAGCGTGTGCTTACCGACTATCTGGTGGGCACCATTAAAAACTCTGTTAAAGATTATTACCTCGACAAAGGGTTTTATTTTGCAAAAATAGATGTGGTGCAAACAAAAGACACCACCGCCAAAACACCGCACGCTACACTGACCATTAAAGTAAAAAAGGGTCGCAAGGTACGCATACAGGACGTGGAAATTGAGGGCAACACGGTGTTTAAAGACTGGCAGCTGCGCCGCAAGCTTGAGGACAGCAAGCGCTTTCGCTGGTACAATCCTTTTAACTCAGGAAAATACCTGGAGGATAATCTGAAAAAGGATTTGCCTGCCATTCCGGAAAAATACTACACCAAAGGATACCGCGATGCCCGCGTGGTGAAGGACAGTGTTTATTTTGTTACGGACAACCGGGTAAACGTACGCATCAAAATTGACGAAGGCCACAAATATTACTTTGGTAAGTTTAACTGGTTTGGCAACACCAAATACCGCAGCGGGCAGCTCGATACTATTTTAAATATTCACCCAGGCGACGTTTACGATCAAAGTAAGCTGGAGCAAAAACTGTTCATGAACCCCAATGGATTTGATGTGTCGAGCCTTTATCTTGACGATGGATATCTTTTCTTTCAGGTAAACCAGCAGGAAAGCAGTGTACACAACGACACCATTGATTTTGATATTTTGATGTACGAGGGCAAGCAGGCCACCATTAACAAGGTAACAGTAAAGGGCAACGACAAAACCAACGATCACGTTATTTTCAGAGAAATATACACCCGCCCGGGCCAGCTGTTCCGTCGCAGCGACATTATACGCACCAACCGCCAGCTGGCGCAGCTGGGGTATTTTGATCCGGAAAAACTAAATGTAACACCAACGCCCAATCCCGCTGACGGAACCGTGGATATTGAATACACGGTTGAGGAAAAACCAAGCGACCAGATTGAGCTGAGCGGTGGCTGGGGCGGACGATCGTATTACACCAACGGCACACAGGCCGGGCTCGGGGTAATTGGAACGCTGGGCCTTACCTTCAACAACTTCTCGGCAAAAAATGTGTTCAAAAAAGGAGCCTGGCGCCCGCTGCCCAGCGGCGATGGTCAGCGCCTGAGCCTTCGCGCGCAAACCAACGGCATTTATTATCAATCGTACAACTTCTCATTTACCGAACCCTGGCTGGGTGGTAAAAAACCCAACTCACTCACGGTTTCGGCATTTCACTCGCTGTTTAACTCGACCGGTGCCTCCAAATACATTAACACCGATCAGGGTAAAATCATTAACCCCAGCCGCTCAAGCATGAGCATTTGGGGTGGCTCGGCTGGTCTTGGCCGCCGGCTTAAATGGCCCGACAATTACTTTAATATGTATACCAACGTAAGCTACAACCATTACGACTTAATAAACTACAACGTGTTTGGGTTTGGCAACGGGCTTGCAAACGATCTGAACTTTGGCATCAACGTTTCGCGCAATTCAGTTGATGCACCCATTTTCCCAAAACAGGGATCCAATTTTGTTTTCAGCGCTCAGCTTACACCACCTTATTCATTATTTAACGGGAAGAACTATGAGAATTTAAGTCTGCAGGAGCGCTACCGCTTTATCGAATACCAGAAATATAAACTTACAGCCGAGTGGTTTACACAGCTTACACACAAAAAAGCCGCCGAAGGTAAAGAAGCCCGCAACCTGGTGTTGCGTACCAAAGTGGGTTACGGCTTTCTGGGATACTACAACAACAAAGTTGGCTACTCTCCATTCGAGCGGTTTTATATGGGTGGCAGCGGCATCAGTGGTTTCCAGAATTTTGTGGCGCGCGAAATTATTGCGCTTCGCGGATACAAAGACAACACGGTGTCATCGAGCCAGGGCGACCCCATTTGTGCGCGTTACACAATGGAACTTCGCTACCCGGTAAGCCTTAACCCTCAGGCCACCATTTTTATTCTTGGCTTTGCCGAAGCCGGCAATACCTGGTCAACCTTCAAACAGTTTAATCCGTTTCAGGTAAAACGCAGTGCTGGCCTGGGACTTCGGGTGTTTTTACCCATGTTTGGCCTGCTCGGTATTGACTATGGCTGGGGCTTTGACAAAGTTCCCAACAACACAGATCCAAGTAATGGCAGCGGACACGGACAGTTTCATTTTACCATTGGCGGCACACTGGGAGAGCTGTAACAAAATTTGTTAATTTTATGATAAATTCCTTTGCGGCACGTTTTATGCCTGACACAAATCAAACAACCATGAAAAAGATTTTTTTGTCCTGCGCACTCTTACTCTTAATTAGCGGCTCTATTATTGCCCAAACTTCGGGTGCTGCAAAATTCGGATATGTTGACACAGATTACATTCTTAGCCAGATACCCGAGTACAAAGCAGCTCAAAGCGAACTCGACAAAACAAGCATTCAGTGGCAAAAAGAAATTGACTCCAAGTTTGCCGAAGTAGATAAGCTGTACAAGGCTTACCAGGCCGATGCCATACTTCTTACCGACGACATGAAGAAAAAGCGCGAGAACGAAATCATCAACAAGGAAAAAGAAGCGAAAGATTTGCAAAAACAGCGCTTTGGGGTTGACGGGGAGCTTTTTAAAAAACGTCAGGAGCTTGTAAAGCCAATACAGGACAAGGTTTACAACGCTATTAAAGCCGTGGCCGAGAAAAACGCTCTGGGTTTCGTCCTCGATAAAAGCGGCCAGGTTTCAATTCTTTACGCCAACGCCAAGTACGACAAAAGTGACGACGTATTAGTTTACCTTGGATATAAAAAGTAAATTTGGGGCCTTATTAAAATTTTGAATACAAAAACCATGAAAACCATTTTCAAGAAAGTGTTGATTGCCACTGCAACAATTGGTTGTTTTGGCTTCGCACAGGCGCAAAAAATTGCCCACCTTAGTTTCGATTCGCTTATCAGCCTGATGCCTGAAACAAAAATTGCCACCGAGGCTGCACAAACATATCTTAAAGGCCTTGAACAAGAGCTTGTTGCTATGCAAACCGAGCTTGAAGGAAAGTTTAAAGACTACCAGGATAAAGCCCCAACCATGAGCGACCTTGTTAAACAGGCCCGCGAAGCCGAACTGCAGCGCCTTCAAAATAATATTCAGGAGTTTCAACGCCAGGCCGAGATTGATTACAAGCGCAAGCAGGCCGATCTTACCAGCCCCATTATCGAAAAAGCAAAAAAAGGAATTGAAGCCGTTGCAAAAGAAGGTGGTTATAAATATGTGCTCGACACAAGCCCCGAAAGAACACAGGTTTTGTTCAACGAATCGTCTGACGACATCCTGATGTCAGTTAAAAAGAAACTTGACACCATGCCGGCGGCAGTGATTCCAGGTGTGGCACCTCCTGGCACCGGTGGTATTAAACCTCCGCCACCCTCAAATAAACCCGCTGGCAATAACAAACCGGCCGGTAAATAATACAGGATTTTTGGCAATAAATGCCAATTCCCATAAAGGCTGAAATTTTTTTCAGTCTTTTTTTTTGCCGTAATTTACGTTCCTTATGCAGCCCTTGGTTATCTACAATACGCTAAGCCGTACCAAAGAAGAATTCAGGCCCCTTAATCCACCCCTGGTTGGAATGTATGTGTGCGGGCCCACTGTTTACAGCGATGTTCACCTGGGCAATTGCCGCACGTTTATTTCTTTTGATCTTATTTACCGCTATCTGGTTCACCTGGGTTTTAAAGTACGTTATGTGCGCAACATTACCGATGCCGGTCATTTGGAAGGCGATCGCGATGAAGGTGACGATAAGTTCGCAAAAAAAGCCAAGCTCGAACAGATAGAGCCAATGGAGGTTGTGCAGCGTTACACGGTTGGTTTCCATAACATCATGCGCGAGTTTAATACGCTGCCCCCCAGTATTGAACCTACCGCCACCGGCCACATTTGCGAGCAGATTGAAATGATCAAAGAAATTATGGCACGCGGATTCGCTTATGAAATGGGCGGAACGGTGTATTTCGACGTTGAAAAATACAGTCGTGAATACAATTACGGGCAGCTTACCAACCGCAAGCTTGAAGAGTTACTGGAAGGCACCCGCGATTTGCATGGGCAGGACGAAAAACGCGGCCGCCTCGACTTCGCGTTGTGGATTGCCGCCAAGCCCGAAACGCTGATGCGCTGGCCCTCGCCCTGGGGCTGGGGATTCCCGGGCTGGCACATCGAGTGCTCGGCCATGAGCCGCAAATACCTTGGCGACACGTTTGACATACACGGCGGCGGCATGGATCTTCAGGCCACACATCACACGAACGAAATAGCCCAGTCGCGTGCATGTTATCACTCCGCTCCGGTAAACTATTGGATGCACACCAACATGTTAACCGTAAACGGTACACGCATGTCTAAAACCGCCGGCAACGGTTTTACTCCGCAAGAGCTCTTTACCGGCAACCATCCCTTACTTGAAAAAGGCTACGCGCCCATGGCCGTGAAGTTTTTTATGCTTCAAACACATTACCGCAGCACACTCGACTTCAGCAACGAAGCCCTGCAGGCAAGCGAAAAAGGGTTTGAAAAACTAATGAACAGCTACGCCACCCTTCAATCGCTCAAGGGTTCACCAAATTCAAGCGAAAATATTGAGGCGCTGCACAGCAAATGCTATGAGGCCATGAACGACGACTTCAACACCCCGGTGCTCATTGCCCATTTGTTTGATGCGGTTCGTATAATCAACTCCACGGCAGATAACAAGGCTTCGCTTACACAAAATGATATAGACCTGCTTAAAAAACTTTACAACGATTTTGTGTTTGATGTGCTGGGCCTAAAAACAGAAGAGGCAAACAGCAAGCTGAGTCATGCCCTCGACAACGTGGTGGCACTACTGCTCGAAATGCGCAGCAAGGCCAAAAGCGAAAAGAATTTTAACCTGAGCGACGAAATCCGTGATAAGCTTTTAACCGCCGGGCTTCAGATAAAAGACACCAAGGAGGGAACAACCTGGAAGATCTGATGAAAAAACGTTTTGATATCGTCACGCTTTCGTTTGCGGCACTGCTTATCGCCAGTGTCCTGTGCTTTATGAGTTGCGGCTCCCCTGCACCGGCAACAAAATCAGACGACGACAAGCCTGCCAAACAAATACGTATTGCTCCGATGATTGATTATACCGTGAAGGAAAAATACCCTCACGACATCACTTTGTTTACCGAGGGCTTTTTGTTTCACAACAAGCAGCTTTTCGAAAGCACCGGATCACCGCAAAACCTGCCACAAACACGTTCACTTTTTGGTCCGCTTGATCTGAAAACCGGAAAACTGGACATAAAGGGCGAACTCGATCGCAATACTTATTTTGGTGAGGGAATTGTTTTTATAAATAACTACATGTACCAGCTTACCTACACTAATCAGGTAGGATTTATTTATGATGCCAAAACCTTTGAGCGCCGCGGTCAGTTCAACTATGCAAACCGCGAGGGCTGGGGCCTTACTACCGATGGTAAGAGTATTATTATGAGCGACGGCACAAACATGATTTCTTATCTTGACCCAGGCAACTTTTCAGTCACAAAAACAATCAGCGTCACCGAAAACGGCTTTGCCCTCGACTATATTAATGAGCTGGAGTACATAAAAGGTTTTATTTACGCCAATGTGTGGATGACCAATTTTGTGGTAAAAATTGATCCCTCTACGGGCGAAGTAGTTGGAAAGCTCGACCTCGTTGATCTTTACAACGAGTGCCGCAAAGACACCCAAACCCTTTCAGAAACAAACGGCATTGCTTACGATTCCATCAGCGACAAAATTCTTGTAACCGGCAAACTGTGGCCCAGGATTTACGAGATCGCGTTTCCGCATTAACAGAGGCGCCGGGGTCCCATTTCGATTCGGGTTTTTAAGCCTCTGCCTTTTAATCTTCTTCAATTACGCAAGGCCAAAAATTATTCTCCTAATTCTTACTAAATCTTTTACTTACCTGCTCGCTGCCCTGCTTTACGCGCAAAATGTAAATACCCCCGCCAAGCTTGCTGATATTAAGGCTGCCATCGGCTTGTAGCTTTTCTGTTAAAAGTACCCGGCCTGTAAAGTCCTCAACCTCTATGTCCGTTTCCCCGTTTAAGGCCTCCTCGTTTGCAAACTTTATTTGTAGTTTGTTTCCGGCCGGATTTGGGTACACAAACAATTGCTGTTGCTTTCGCAACACCTCATTCACAGCCAAGTCTTTTGCACAGTTAATTCCAAACAAGCTGTTTGAGCCGGGTGCAAACGTGCTAAAACAAATTATTTCGCTTGTTACTTCAAACACGTCAACAGTAAAGGGTTCCACCAGCGAAAACAGGCTGCCTACACCTTCCACATTAACCGCCCCATTGCTAAAGGTTTGCCGCTCGTGATAATGCCCGTTGTTGAGCAAAACGCTGTCCACCTTCGAAACCGTAAAGGTTTTTATGGTACAAGCAATGCCGTCATAAAGGCTTGCCGTGTCGCCCGCGCTTTTATTAAAGTTGTAAATTAATTTATCGGTGCCGTTTAGTTGTATCCATATTTTCTGTGCCAGGGTGTCTTGCCGAAGCAGGCAGTTATATCCAAGGTATGAGGTTATTCCTGGTTTGTCGCAAAATGATTTTATAGCAGCAAGCAGATGGTACGTTTTTCCATTTATTACAGAGTCGCGCAGGGTACTGAGGCGATACTCGCAGGTAGCCACTTCCAGTTTAAAAGACATTTCCCGGTAATCCCAATAATCGTTCTGATTAAAGGGTATTTTTTTGTATTGTCCGTAAACCGTTGTTGCGTTAATGAGTATCACTGAAAGAATCAGGAAACCTTTATGCCTGTGCTTAATTATGTTTTTCATTATGAGTTTGTTTTAACAAAATGAATCTGTTTAATGGTTGTGATGAAGGTTTTGTTTACGGTTAAATAAATTTACAAAAACCACTTAACATGGCCATAATATTGGCGCAAATGTGGATAAATTGCTTTTACACCCGGCTTAAATTTGCTTCCTTTATAAAAAATATACTATGAAACTTTTTGTACTGCTTGGCGCACTGTTTTTTTTACCCGGCCTCGTGTTTGGGCAAACCATGGTAAAGGGCTACATCATCAACGAAAAGGGTGATACCCTGAAAGGCGAAATAAAAATTAATACCAAAAAAGAACACGAAGCCTATAACAAAGTGTTTTTTAAAGACGCCACCGGCGCACAAAAAAATTATAAACCCGAAAAAGCCCGTGGCTATGGCTACGAGGGCAAACGCTTTATCTCCATTGAATGGGCCGGTGAATTTAATTTTTACCTGCTTCTGGCCGAAGGCAACATAAATTTTTACAAAGTAATGGCCGAAACCGTCCGCATGAATGAGTCTGTGTACGAAGAAGAGTATTTTGTTAAGAAAGAAGGCGACAAGGAAATAAGTGCCATTAAGAAAAGTAAATTCAAAAAACTGTTGACCGACCTGATGAAGGACGAACCTGAAATTGCAGCCTCGTATGGCGACGAAAAAGAATTTAATGCCGAAAAGGCATGTGAGGTTATCCGGCAATATAATACCCGCAAAAGCGGCAACTGATTTGTAATTATGATCACTAAACAAAGCGACAAAAAACTTTTTCTTCTCGACGCTTTCGCGCTCATTTACCGCTCTTACTTTGCGTTCAGCAACAATCCCCGCATCAACTCAAAAGGCTTTAATACCTCGGCCATTTTTGGCTTTACCAATACCCTACTCGAAATTCTGAACAAGGAAAAACCAACCCACATTGCCGTGGTGTTTGATATGGAAGGTCCCACCCAGCGCCATGAAGAGTACGAAGCCTACAAAGCCAACCGTGAGGAAATGCCCGAGGACCTGCGCGACTCTATTCCGCTCATCATGGACCTCATCCGCGGCTTCAACATCGAGATACTTGGTCTTCCCGGCTTTGAGGCCGATGATGTGATCGGCACGCTCGCAAAAAAAGCGGAGCTGGCCGGCTTCACCACCTACATGATGACCCCCGACAAGGACTACGGCCAGCTCGTTGACGCAAACACTTTTATTTACAAACCCGCGCGGCTTGGCAACGGTGCCGAAATAATGGGGCCCGAAGAGGTGTGCAAAAAATGGGACATACGCAACGTAAGCGAGCTCATTGATATTCTGGGACTGATGGGTGACAAGGTGGACAACATTCCCGGTATTCCGGGCGTTGGCGAAAAAACCGCCATTCAGCTTATTAAAGATTTTGGAAGCATTGAAAACCTGATACAAAACACCGACAAGCTAAAAGGCAAACTAAAAGAAAAAGTGGAAATGCACAAGGACATGGCTTTGCAAAGCAAGCGCCTGGCCACCATTATTCTTGACTGTCCCGTTGATCTGAACGAACCGAACCTTTCGGTAAAAGAGGTTAACAAGGCGGCCCTGCTCGAACTGTTCCGCGAGCTCGAATTCAGGCGCATTGCGCAGCAGGTGCTCGGCGAAGACATTGGCGGCAATGAAACACTGGTACAGGAAAAACCAAAAGCCGAAAAACCAAAAGGTAATCCCGCTCAGGGCAGTCTTTTTGCCGAAGCTGCCGATGGCGGAGAAGAAGCCGGCGAAACAAGCGCCCCGGAATTGCCCGCATCGTTTAACACCATCGAAAACACCGAACACCATTATACACTGGTTGACACGCCCGAAAAAACCGATGCTCTGATTTCGGAACTCAACGCGCATCAGGAATTTTGTTTCGACAGCGAAACAACCTCCCTAGACACTTTGAGCGCAGAAATTGTTGGGCTTTCGTTTTCAATAAAAGCGCACCACGCTTATTACGTGCCCTTTCCGGAAAACAGAGAAGAAGCGCAGAAGCTGGCCGATAAATTTGCTCCGGTTTTTTATGATGAAGCGAAAACGCTGATTGGGCAAAACATTAAATACGACTATCAGGTATTAAAAAACTATGGCATCGAAATTAAAAACAAACTGTTCGATACCATGATTGCGCACTTCCTGTTTATGCCCGATATGCGCCACAACATGGACATTCTGTCGGAAACCTACCTTCACTACACGCCCGTGAGCATTGAAACGCTGATTGGCAAAAAAGGAAAAGAACAAAAAAGCATGCGCGAAGTGGAGGTGGAAAAAATAAAAGATTATGCCGCCGAAGATGCCGATGTTACATTTCAGCTAAAACACAAATTTGTCCCCAAACTTAAAAACAACGACGTGGAAACGCTCTTTAACGAGGTGGAGGTGCCGCTTTTAAAAGTACTGGCTAATATAGAGCGGGAAGGCATTAACCTAGATGTGCCGGCGCTGCGGGAGTTTTCGTCGCAGTTGCAAAACGACATTGTGACGGTTGATAAAGAAATACAGGATCTGGCAGGTACCAAATTTAATGTGTCTTCACCTAAACAGGTAGGCGAAATTTTGTTCGAGTACCTTAAGATCGTTGACAAACCAAAAAAAACCAAAACAGGTCAATATGCCACCAGCGAGGATGTGCTGAGCAAACTTGAAAAAGCTCACCCCATTGTTTCAAAAATTCTGGACTACCGCGAGCTGGTGAAACTCAAAAGCACTTATGTGGACACCCTGCCAGAACTTGTAAATCCAAAAACAGGGCGCATACACACCTCCTTTAATCAGGTGGTAGCGGTTACCGGGCGCCTTAGCAGCGATAATCCCAACCTTCAAAACATTCCCATCCGCACCGAGCGCGGCCGGCAAATACGTAAAGCGTTTATTCCGCGTGATAACGATCACATTTTGTTAAGCGCAGATTACTCGCAGATTGAACTGCGCATTGTGGCCAGCATTAGCGGCGACACTAATATGTGCAACGCCTTTTTGTCGGGCAAAGACATTCACACCGCCACAGCCGCAAGAGTTTTTGGCGTACCCGAAAGCGAAGTAACCAAGGAAATGCGCTACAAAAGCAAAAGCGTAAACTTTGGAATCATTTACGGTCAGGGCGCTTTTGGCCTTGCCGATAATCTGAACATTCCGCGCAAGGAAGCCCAGGAGCTCATTGCCAATTACTTTAAAGAGTACAACGGCATTAAAGGCTATATGGACGACACCATTAATTTTGCACGCGAAAACGGTTATATAAAAACACTGCTTGGCCGCAAGCGCTGGCTCCGTGATATTAATTCAGGAAACGCTACAGTAAGAAGTTATGCTGAGCGCAACGCCATTAATGCCCCCATTCAGGGCAGTGCCGCCGACATGATAAAAGTGGCCATGATAAACATTTACAACGAACTGGAGCAGAAAAAATTTCGCACACGTATGTTGTTGCAGGTTCATGATGAGTTGGTGTTTGATGTTTACAAACCGGAGCTTGAGGAAGTGAAGCCTATTATTGAAAGGCTCATGCGTGAAGCCCTGCCTCTCAGGGTTCCGGTAGAGGTGGGATTGGGTACTGGTCTTAACTGGTTAGATGCCCATTGATGATTTGCACAACCAATAAAACCTTATGGTAAATGAACCATGAACCGTTGTTTTTAAGTTCCCAGGTGCAAACCGCAAAAACCTACGCGGTCGAGTGCCACGAACAAACGAATCATACCTACGATGGGCAATCCTATTCGGTACACTTGCAAATGGTGTACAGTTATGGTTGTAAGTATGCCTACCTGCTTCCCGAAAACGAAATTGACGCGGCGCTGGCGGCCTGCTGGACCCACGACACCATTGAAGATACCCGTCAAACATACAACGATGTTAAAGCCGCCTGCGGTGAAGCCGTGGCCGAAATAGTCTATGCGCTCACCAACGAAAAAGGAAAAAACCGCAAGGAAAGAGCAAACGAAAAATATTATAACGGCATCCGCAACACACCACCCGCCGCCTTTGTGAAAATTTGCGACAGGCTGGCAAACGTCAAATACTCGAAACAAAAAAACAGCCGCATGCTGGATGCATACAAAAAAGAGTTTAATGCATTTAAAAACGAGTTGTGGTTGCCCGGTTTTAAACCCATGTTTGACGAGCTTTCGGAATTGTTGTCCTGATACCGATTTGTGCCGCTTATTCGGCGGTGCATTAATTCGGCACACAACATTGCGCATTCCCGATTACTTTTTACATTTATAATAAAATATAAGTACATGAAAAAACTCTTCGTTGTTATATTCCTTTTTTTATTGAGCAGATCAAAAGCTCCATGCCGGATGAGTGCA
>CALMNJ010000101.1 GCA_937868675.1 uncultured Bacteroidota bacterium
GTGATATGGTACTTATATAAAAACAATCCCAAAAACGGAATTTATAATCTTGGAAGCGGCCAGGCGAGGACGTTTCTGGACCTCGCCAATGCCACGTTCTCCGCGCTGCAGGTTGAGCCCAACATTGAGTTTATTGATACGCCGCTCGATATTCGCGACAAGTACCAGTATTTTACGCAGGCAGACATGGGCAAGCTTATTGCTACTGGATATAAAGAAAAATTCACTGCGCTGGAAGAGGGGGTAAGTGATTACGTTCGGAATTATCTGGCTAAAGGGGCTTATCTTTAGTTAGAGAATTGGCCTGATTTTTTTCCCGTTTCGTTTTGAGCGTTACAGTCTGTAGAATCGTTTACCGTAGTGTACTTCTCTGTTATACTGTATTGGGCTACAATACCTTTTAGTTTTTTTGATGTGTACCGGTAATGCCGGCACAGGTAATCCTTAACAGATTGCTGAAATGCGATCACAGTATCGCCCGGTACAAGACTGTGCCAGTCTTTAAAGTCAACGTTTACGCCTCTGTCGTTCAGAATATTCGTGTAAAAATCGCAGTGAGCGCGGTATCCTTCATGCAGTAGGTGAGCATTGTTAAGATTGTAATTTCCGTTAACCGCTTCTTTTAAAAAATAACTTAACGCATAGTAATCCTTGTCCCAGGGATGAATTTCGCCCGGCTTATAGGTTTTGTGCCATATTTTCTGGTATGGGAAAAGAATAACGAGAAAAAGAAATACATAGGGTACCGCGTTATGAGTAAAGTAGTTTGTGAACGAAGCGTTTTTAAGCGCGTCAAAAACCCAGTGCACAAATAGTGCTACAAATATGGAGAGTAACGGATACAGTGGGGCATCGTACCAGTATAACTGGGTGCGGGCAATGGACAAAATGATGTAAAACGTTACGCAAACAATAAACAGGTAAAGACTAGTTTGTTTGAGTCGCTTGTTTTTACTGAAAAAGCCAATGACAAATCCACAGGGAATGAGAAAATAACGATCATAAATATAAGACTCTATTAACTCATCGTAGTAAAACCGGAAATTGATTTCGCTTTTTGTTTTGTCGCCAACAAAATAACGTCCAACCAACTCATTATCATTAAGCTTCCAAAAGTATCCCGGGTCAAGATATTCCCTTGCGGCGTAATAGCCACAGGCAAGACCCAGAAAACCAAACATGCCTAAATAAAAATGTTTGTTTGTAAGAAGTGGCAAAAAGCGCTTCCGCATCAAAGCATAAATAATATAGGCTGGCGAAAACAGCAGGCTGGCGATGCCTTTTGTGAAAAAAGCAAACGTAAGGGCCGCAAAAAACAGATAAAGCCACTTTGTTTTTTCCGTTTCGCAATACACGAAAAACAACAGCGCACTTAAGGTGGTAAAGCAAGTAAGCATGGTGTCGTAATCGCCGCTTCGCGCCACGTGGTAATGAATATAGCCATTTGTGGTAATAAGCGCCACAACCGCTATAAAGCCAAGCCAAAAACTACCCAGGTACTTTTCGCAAAAAACAAGGAGGATAATGCAGGTAAAAAATGCCGCGAAGGCGGTCGGCAGCCTCACGGCTATTTCGCCAGCGCCGAACATTTTCATACAGCCTGCCTGCAGCCAGATCATCAGCGGTGGTTTCATGTTTTCATAGTCGGTATGGTAGCCGCAGGTTACACGCAATAACTGACCGGTCTTGGTCATTTCGTAAGCATTAATTGCTAGCCGGGACTCATCGTACACACGAATGGGCATATCGTCCATGAAACCAAACACCGGCATGTAAACAAGGAGCGCCAGAATAAGGTACCTGAATAGTTTGGTAAAATTTGTTTTCACGCAGTGAGATTGACTGCCAAATGTAAAAAATATTTGACAAGAAGATTTTTCGGTAAGATGCGGCCCACGTTTAGGCGAATATAAACATCATGTAATACCCACTGGTGAACAAAATCCCCTGGTTTTTATAGCGAAATATTGATTACAGGCATTAATAGTCTGGACATGAAATCATGTTGTCCGGTATAATTCATGTAAGCACATCAGGCCATAGCTCAAATACTTTTAGTAAATTTATTCTATGCAAAAACGAAGCATTCTGCAGAGCTTGCTGGTATTGATAGCAATGTGTTTTGTAACAAACGCTTCGGCGCAGGCATCACTGTATCCCAATAACGAAAACCTCAGGAGCGATACATTTGATATTCTCAAAACAATCATCAACCTCGAAATCGGAAGCCTTGGCAGCCCTACCATTGCCGGCAATGCGCAACTGCGCTTTGCTCCTAAACTAAACAACCGCACGTTTATCCGGTTCGATTTACTTAAAATGGTTGTTGACTCCGTAAAAGAAAACAACAGTCTTCGCACATTCACTTACAACGACACTGTCCTAAAAGTGAACTTTGCGCTTCCAAAAAACACCACGGATACTGCCATGTTCACGGTATATTATCACGGCCTTCCGATAACGGATGCCACGGGATGGGGTGGGTTTTATTTTGACAATACTCAGGGCGCTGAATATGCCTATAATCTTGGTGTTGGCTTTGGCGCGAAACCGCACAACTATGGCCGGGTCTGGTACCCCTGCTTCGATAATTTTGCCGAGCGCTGCAAATTCGAATTCAATATTACCTCCGATACGGCCCGTCGCGCTTACTGCAACGGAATACTGGTGTCTGACATTGTCAGCGGTTTGAATCGTACACGTAAGTGGGTACTTAATCAGGAAATTCCTTCTTATCTGGCGAGTGTTTCGCTTGCTAAGTATGCCGAAGTAAACTGGACGGTTAACACACTTAACGGCACAAAGCCCATTAAACTGGTTGCAAATGCTGCGGATACCACCGTGCTGAAAAACGGATTTGTGAATCTGAAATCCTGCATAGCGGGGTTTGAAAATTATTTTGGACCCTATCAATGGCCGCGCTTTGGTTATTGTGTGGTTCCTTTCAATAGCGGGGCCATGGAACATGCCACTAATATTACCTATCCACGACCGTTTATTGGTAATCTGGCCTACGAAAGTGATCTCATGGCGCATGAGCTCTCTCATCATTGGTGGGGCGATCTCCTTACCTGCGAAACGCCTGAAGACATGTGGATAAACGAGGGCATGGCCACTTTCAGCAGTTACATGTTTTTGGAGTGGCATTATGGTAAAAGCAGATATCTCGATAAGGTAAAATCGGAACATGACAACCTGTTGCATTTTCTTTTCAAAAAGGAGGGATTCAGGGCTATCAGTGGTGTACCGCACACGCTTACCTACGGTACACATGTGTATGTAAAAGGGGCCGACGTTGCGCATACGCTGCGAAGCTATATGGGCGATACCGCTTTTTTTAACGCCTGTAAATATGTAATGCAGCAAAAGGCCTACAAAAACATGAACAGTCAGGAAATGAAAACCCTTTTCCAAACCAGTAGCGGACAAGGCCTGAATGATTTTTTCAATGGCTGGGTTTTTGGCCCCGGATGGCCCCATTTTGCAGTTGACTCGGTAAACTATGTACAAACATCACCCCCTGGCAATGTTATGGCTGTGATTTATATCCAGCAAAAACTATTTGGCGCTACTGCATACTTCAACAACGTTCCTCTGGAAATAAGTTTTTTTAAGAATGACTGGAGTCGCGTAGTCAAAAAAATTATGGTAAGCGGCGCCACCAGCTCCGCAACTGTTACACTGCCGTTTACGCCCGCCATGTATGCACTTAACTTCGACAGTAAAATTAGCGATGCCACATCGCACGAAGCAAAAAGCATAAAAGCCGCGGGGACTAATAATTACGTTCTGGGAAAAGTATTTTTAACCGTACAAAACAAAGGACAGGATTCATCGCTGGTGCGTATCACGCATAATTATGTAAAACCCGATCCGTTTAAAAGTAATATTCGCGGGCACCGTTTGTCAAACCAGCATTTCTGGAAAGTGGAAGGCATTTTTTCGCCAGGCTTTAAAGCCAAAGCCAGATTTAATTACGATGGAAGCAAAAGCACAACCGGCACTTACAGTTATCTCGACACGTCGCTGGTAATTGTGAATGGCGACAGCGTTGGATTGTTTTACCGCAGCAGCGCGGCGCAGGATTGGACCTGGCTGAACGCCGGATACAAAATCAAAACCAACACTAAAATCGGGTCTATTGAGATAGACTCGCTCATGGCAGGCGAATATTGTTTTGGCAATGTAGGTGACACCAGCACTGTATCGGTTCGAGAATATGATTTTGCAAAAGGGCTGCGCATATTTCCCAACCCCGGTAAAGGAAAACTAAAAATTCTTTTTTCAACGAAACCGGCCGAGGCGATAAGCCTCCGTATTACAAGCATAGAGGGAAAAGTAACCGGCGAATTTACTTTAACCGAAAGTGAGAATGAACTGGATTTGCATTTGCTGACCCCCGGCGCATACCTGTTTGAGTTTACAGACCGTAAAGGAAAAAAACAAACTCAGAAAGTGATCATAAACTAGTGCGCAGTTAATTGCCGGTTAGTCTGAAGCCGTTTTTAGTTAGTGTTTCACCATTCCGGGATAGTCTTACCTGAAATGTCAATTCTTATATTTGTGTGCACACATGCTTAAACGCAGCTTTTTTCTTTTTGCACTTATCTTAACGTTCAGTTTGGTTCCGGCCCAGGAGCCTTATTCCATTACAATTGATAAAAGCCAGGGACTTCCCTCAAACAACGTGTACGATATTTTCGAGGACAGTAAAGGTTTTATATGGATTGCGCATAACGAAGGCCTAACGAGGTACGACGGGCATACGTTTAAAACTTTCTTCCCAAATGGTCAAACCTCACCGGCCGGAAGTCACATTCGTGAGGACATGTTTGGCAGGGTGTGGTACGAAACATTTGATGGCTACCTTCATTATGCAGAAGGTGATTCGGCGCGGGTGCTGCAACAGGAAAAGCCGATGGACTACATTCATTTTGGTCTCATAAAGGACAAGCTTTTCACGGTTCGGTATAAATATATCTATACATACGATCTTAAAACCCTGCAACTGAAAGAGAAGATTCCATTCGATACAGATAGCCTTATTTCGGTGGCACATACCAATGAAAAGGTAATTTATTCGCTTGGACACATCAGAAAGTGGCATGGACATGATGGGAAACTAAAAGACCTTAAAGTAAAAAATAAGCGCGGAGAATGGTTTGACCGAGCCACGGTATTTTCGAAAGACGGAAAAATAATTCTGTTTGACAGGTATGCAAAAAGTAACCAGTTTGGGTTTTTAAAAGACGACGGCGTTGTGGATTACAAAACCCTTGACATTGAAATTGAGGCTCAGAATTTATCCTATGTGGATGGAAAATGCTGGTTTTGTACCACCCGGGGCGTTTATTGTGCCGATGAAAACGGGACTCTGTTAAACGGCGGTAAGCCGTATTTCGGCAATAAGAGTATTTCATCGGTGGTTAGGGATAAGGAAGGCAATTACTGGTTCAGTACCACTAACGAAGGCCTTTTGTTTGTACCATCGCTTAACACGCGTGTCATGATGAATGATGTTCACGCTGAAAAACTCGGGATAAGCGGACATACCCTTTTTGTAGGTACCGATAATGATAAAATATACTCTTGCGATTTGCCTTCCAAAAAGAACAGTCTTATTTACGATGGCAACTCCAACAAAGCGATGTTTAGCTTGTTTGTGGATAGTATTTCGCGATGCATTGTTTTTTGTTCGAGGGAGTTAGGCATCTGCGACTTTAAAGGAAAGATGATTTGCAACCGCTCTATGGCGATGAAAGACTGCAGGCTTTTAAACGCCAGTACATATATTTATGCCTCTACCGGATTAAGTGGCTACCTGTTTAAAAGAAATGCCACCCATCGTAAACTACCGGATCATTCTATTCAGGAAATTGACCTTAACGGTTTCAGCATGGTAAGCGTGGTTTCGGGCCGGGGTAAGGCTGTAGCCGCAACGGGCAATGGTCAAAAAGTATATTTCGCCACCAATCAGGGGCTGTTTTATCAGAACAATTTCAGGAATTTTGGCGAAATAAAATATAACGATACATCGCTATACCTAATTCAACTGGCTGGATTTGGAAATGAGGTATTCGGACTCACGGCACTGCACAAGCTGATTGAGATTGGCGATGATGGAAAACCTGTTCCGGCGGCATTTGTAAAAAACATTCCTTACGAAATCAGGTCCATATCGCAGGGAAGCCATTATCTGTTTATTCAGGCAGGCAATCGTATTTACAGTGTTGACCTGCTTAAACGTGAGCGAACGATTTCTGAAATAAATGTAATTGTACCTGATGGCGGTATCACCGACATGGTTCTTTACAAAAACGAATTGCTGCTTGCAATAAACAAAGGTGTTATTTCGGTTCCAATCGAACAATCCGTTTCGAGACCGGTATTACCGGTTTTTATTATCAACAAAATAACTGTGAACCGGGTTGATCGTAAAGCACAGGAGCTAATGAACCTGTCGTACCTTGAAAGCGACCTTGAAATTCAGTATTCAATACTTTCGTTCCGCACAGGCTCTCGTTTTCCGCTGTACTACCGGATAAACGAGGGACGATGGGAACTTACGCCGCCCGAATCGAGGGCGCTGAAGCTTGCGGCGCTTGCTCCCGGCACCTATCATATCGAATTTATGATGGGAAATCCGGGCCGCGGCGTTTTGGTCGGCGAACAGGTTAGCATTCACATCAACCAGCCCTGGTGGCAAACCTGGTGGGCACTTTTTTTGTTCATGGCCATCATTGTGATCTTTTTCACAACCGTTTACCGCTGGCAAACCAGGGTTTTGAAGAGGCAGAATTTTTTATTGCAGCAAAAAATTGAACTCGAAAAAGACCTTCGGCAGTCCACCTTAAAATCCATAAAAGCGCAAATGAATCCGCATTTTTTTTACAATGCATTAAACACCATTCAGAATTTTATTTTCACCGATGATAAGCGAAACGCCAGCACCTATCTTTCCAAATTCAGTAAGCTCACACGAACCATTCTTGAAATGAGCGAAAAAGAAACCGTTTCACTGGCCGAAGAACTTGAAGCCCTGAAACTTTATCTAGAAATAGAAAAGGCCCGTTTTAGTGATGATTTTAACTTTGAAATTACTCTTTCGGACGATCTGAATCCGGACCTTATTAAAATACCTTCTATGCTCATACAGCCGTATGTTGAGAATGCGATCAAACATGGGCTTTTACACAAAAAGGGCGAAAAGCGACTTGGTCTTACTTTTTTACGTACCGGAAACCTGCTCGAAGTGCATATTGACGACAATGGTATTGGCCGTACCCGGTCGGCCGAAATAAATAAAACCCGCAATGCCAGTCACCGTTCTTTTGCTACCAACGCCAACTCGCTCAGGCTCGACCTTCTGAACAAGGGAGAAGGGAAAGTGGGTGTGGAATATAACGACAAGACCGACATTTTGGGGAACTCACTTGGAACCTCTGTGCTGATTCGCATCCCGATTGTCTGACCCAAAGTGACGTTTCACTAACCGGGAATACAGGTATAAAAATAATTCAGCACTTTTGTGTAAATGGAACCGGTGAAAGTAATCATCATTGACGACGAGCTTGGCGCCCGTAATCTGCTAAAGGGCATGTTAAAAGAATTTTGCCCTGGAACCGAGGTGCTGGATGCCTGCGCCGATTTGCCAAACGGTGTCAAATCAATCCATAAACACAAACCCGATCTGGTGTTTCTGGATATTGAAATGCCCGGCCATAGCGGACTGGAGCTGCTTGATTTTTTTAATGAAGACGAGATTGATTTCTCCATCGTTTTTACTACTGCTTATAGCGAATATGCCGTGAAAGCATTTAAACTTTCGGCTATTGACTATCTGCTTAAGCCCATAGAACCCTCAGAGCTGGAGGCGGCAGTGGATAGGTTCCGGAAAAAAACGAAGCAGGAAAAGGAAGGTCTTGGGGTACAGGTAGAATACATGAAACAACCCCTTGCCAATAAGATAGGGGTTCCTACTCAAAACGGAGTTAAATTTATTGACATCCAGGAAATAATTTTTATAAAAGCTGATAACACGTATTCTGAAGTTTACACCACTACCGATGAAAAAATAATTGTGAGCCGAACGCTCAAAAATTTTGAAGATGTGCTCAGGGATATTCCAGTGTTTGTAAGGGTTCATAAATCGTATCTCATAAACACCAACTTTATCAGCGATTATGTAAAAAGCGATGGCGGGTATCTTGTGATGAATAAAAAGCACCATGTTTCGGTAAGCTCCGATAAAATTGATGCCGTGCTTAAAGACAAAATTTTCGTCAGGCGATAAGTCCGGGTTTAATTTTTCTGAAGTGCTAACGTTTGGCCCTCTCTTTTTTACTTCTTAGTCAAGAGCGTGGTACCATCCCTTGTGAAGTAGTTTTTTATTACTGAAAATAAAATAATAGTAGTCGTGCCGGCCCCTCCAGTAGTATATCAATACTTCAAGATTTTCCTTTGGTGTGTTGTTATACTGGTAAAGCTCGCCGGGTAGTTCCTTCAGCTTTTCATCAGGATTCCCGAAAAATCCTGTAACGTATTCCTTAGAATGCTTATAGTTTACACTATCTCCCATCAGGGTTAACACACTCATCAGTCCGCTGCCAAAGTTTTCGCAACACCGGTCTTTGTCGCTTTTCATTTTTCGTAACCGTGCATACTCGCTTTTAAGGCCTGCTCTGGTAATTGATTTTGTCACATTAAGTTCGCAGCAGCCAAGCACCTGAACAAAACCGTTAGGGGTGTAATCATAAATCTGAGTAAATCGCTGAATAATATCCGGGCAGGTATTTTCGTCGCACGCACCCAGAAAACGGTTATCGAAACTACTGAACCCTTTCTCGTTAAACTTTATATCACGCGTATAACCTATGGGGGTGTTGTCGCGGGTTTTTCGGGCCTGAACTTTTGTGTCGCTTATTTCCACATCCAGCAATTGCAGGGCTTTGGCCGGCTGCCATATCTGAAGGCGGCGCCGCGAACGAATCATATAATAAACAAAAACTTCGGTTTTTTTGTCGCCCGTAATGTCGTTAAAATCCGTAAGCTGTATATCATTCGAGTTGGCTGCGCTGTCGCTCAGGATCCCGAACAGATTCATTTCAGGGCCCTGTTTAAAGGCCAGCATCAGCGTTTGTTTGCCGCTTTTCCCGTACCGTATCATGCAGCCTCCGGCATTTCTGAGCGTATCAAGTTCCACAATATATTGCTGGGGCAGATTATTGCCTGATTTTAATGCAGTGTAATCTGCCTTGCTGAGTTTAAGTGTGTTGTACTCTGTTAATGAAAATTGTTGGTTTGTTGTGGCTTTTTTAAATGGAATGGTTTCCGGAAGTACCGACTGGCAATGGAGCGACAGAGCATAACCAAAACAAACCAAAATGGCAAATCCACGTTTCATAACGCGCTAAGGTAACGATACTCCTTTTAAATCCGTGCGCTATTGAGCCCGAGCCTTTGTTTTTAAAATTCTTTAAGAATGCGGCCTCAGGCCAGCCATTTTATAAGAAGATAAGGCAAACCAACCGAAACGCCAAAACCATACAGAAAGTCGAGCCAGAAAAACGAACCGAGGGCTCCAAGATAAATGAAACCTACGAAAGGTGTAACCATTATTTTGGCAAGGAGCGACGTGTTGGGGGATAATACAACCGAGTGCCAGAGCGATTTGGCGTCGCCGGTGCTCGGAAAGGCATGCGCACCAATGCTGAGGCCCAGATAAATGAGCACATAATCTAAAGCGCCGGCCTCGTTAAATTTAAACTGCAATGCAGCAGGAAATGCAACCAGAAAGGCCAGCACGGTATTGATAATAAACGGGCCAATGGAAATAAAAAAACTCTGGTAGGGCTTTTCGGCAGGTTCATGAAGAACGTAACCAACCGGATTACCGAAGCGGAAATAACACACTTCGAAAACTGGTACTTTGAACCAGCGACAAAAGAGCTGATGAGCGAGCTCATGAACAATAACGCCTGGGAAGGTTGCAATGCTGATCAGTATTCCGGGTATAAACATAATTTCAGATTTATCGGTATTTCTCCTGGCCGCTCAATATCACGGCCAGACGTGTGGAAATGACTGTATCGCCGGGTGTTTCGAGCGTTTTTATTTTTTTAAATAAGAGCATACTTTCTTCCTTGTGGCCGGCAAGGTATTCAACCAGAGCCTTCGTTTCAAGCACAACGGTATTTTCAGGAACCAGTTGCATGGCCTGTGTGGCATATCGCGCCGCTACCGCATCGTTTCCCCGTTTTAACTCCACACGTGCACGCTGGCAAATTGCATTAACATTTTCTTTGTTTTCCTCAAGCATTTTGTCGCAAAGCGCAACCGCCTCATCAAATTTGCGAAGATTGCGTTTTACGGCAATCTGGAGGGTGAGAGCAGGATAACAGGAGGCGTTGTTTGCCAGAACAGCGTTAATTATTTTTTCAGCCTCAGAATAGTTGTTCAGATCATAAAGGTTGCTCGCAATCATAACCGCTCCCAGGTTGGCAGCATCGCTTTTGTCGTTGGCAATTTCGCTGTAAATAGCAAGCAGGGCCTGGGCCGAGTCAAACGCATCGTTAATTCTTCTGGCGAGTAAGGTATCCGTTTCGTAATACAGACTCATTTTATTAATGGTGTTCTGCACCTCATTATAAAGATCTTTGTCCTCGATTTTTTTACCCTCCAATGCGCTGAGCGCGACACTCATTTTGTCAAACTCCATATTTCGGGCATTGCAAATAACAATCCTGGTAAGGCATTCGGTATTTTGTGGAAAGTGTGCAATCACTTTTTCGAGTTCGTGAAGGGCCGTTACGTAATGTTTCTGATTCATGGCTTTTTCGGCTCTGCCAAGGTGTAGGGCTGTACCAAGATACAGCGGCATGCGCACCATTCCCCACAGCATCATTAGAACGATGATGCCGGTAAAAATCCAGATCCATTTCGGAATTGGAAAGTTTATGAGCTTTACCCGGCACTCAGCACAGAGCTTTGTCGAATGCCCTTCAACGTATGGTCTGGCCTGGCAGTTCAGGCACAGGCTTTCGTTTATTTCAGGCGCTTCGTTGGTTGAAAGTTCATGTTGTTCCATAAATAGTAGTTATTCTGTCACTAAGCGCCACTAACCCGGTTTAATTTTTAATCACTCGTGCAGTAGCTAAGGTAGTACCTTCAGGGCTAACCAGGCTTATCATGTATAAGCCCTCAGGCAGGTTTTCCAATTGAATTTCTTCCTTTAATAGATCTTCCTGCACTACACGCCCATGTATGTCTCTGATAATAATCCTTCCTTCGGATATGGTGGTTTTTATGGTAATGTTTTTGTTCGCAGGATTTGGGAAAATGCTTAAGGTATTAGTTTGGGCTACTGAATGGATGCCAACCGTAGTGCAATTATAAAACATTTCGTTTTTTGAACTTGGGGTCAGAATATGATTCGTTACATATTCGTATAAAGAGCTTATTTGATTATTGTTGGTGTCATACCCCATGGTGCTTTTAGACTGGAGTACCCATCCAGTCCCATCCCATTCCTCATAGATAAAGTTTATCGGATTGTTTTTTGAATCGTAAACGATCGTGCTGCGGTACAAGTTTTCCCAGGTGGTACCGTTCCACTCTTCATCTAACTCCATAGTCTCGAAACCAGCGCTGTTATATGAAAAGCTGGCACGATAGGAATTTTCCCAGATATTATTGATCCACTCCTGTACAGTATAAGCAGCTATTTTTCCGTTCGAACCATAACTTACGGAGGCAAGTTTGTCTGTGCTTTTCCAGTTGTTGGTTATGGTGTCCCATGACTGATAGACTGAACCTGTGATGTGATTTTGAGAGTTAAATGTAGTTAAGGTCTGAAAATTATTCCGCCAGGCATTATTTCTCCACAATAAGGATATCTGTTGTGTATTGTTGTGTTGAGAATCATACACGTTAAGTTCCTGAGAGGAGTTTTTCCAGGTTGATGTTTGTGAATTATAAGATTGATAAACATTTTGGGTTTGATAACCATAATTATCGTAGGTGTATGTAGTGCGACTCGAAGGATACCATGCAATAGGCTGACCACCGGATGCATATTCGCGCAGCTCCATCGTTTTTTGATTTAAAAGATTGTAACTGTTCGTTAAACGGTTTGAGACATTCCAGCTATTGGAGTAATAACTGTAGTAAGTATCAGTTGAAACAGAAAAGGTGGCGTTATATGCATATACATTTTTACTGGTTTTAGTAAATGATGAATTCAAGGTGTTCCAGTAATAACTCACCATACTATCTTTAACGCAGGGCATTGAAGCAGCCCTGAGTTCCTGACTTCCGGAACTATTGACTGCACGAGGCATATGCTCTGTTAATATGCGAAGGGACTGTTTTTTGTGAGTCTGGGCCCCAGCAGGAGCACTTCCAAAAAACACCAGTGCGGTTAAAACGATTAAGTATTTCATGAGGTTATTTTATAAAAGGTTTGTTTCTATAAAAATAGTAATTAATCCGTAAATATTGCCCTGTTAGAGCCTCACACCTAATACCAGAATGTCGTCGGTTTGATGGGTGTCTTTTTTCCAGGACTCAATAAAATCATGAATCCGTTCTTTTTGAACGTTAAGGGGCAGGTCCGCCAAACCGGCTAAAAGTTCACGCAACCTCTTGGTACTAATTCTTTTTTTATTATCAGCGTCAAACTGGTCAATTACCCCATCCGAAAATAGGTACAGCATATCACCCGCAGTGGCATGGATTGTTTGTGTAGTAAACGTTTTAGCTCCCGATTCGCTGTATCCCCCAACAGAATACCGGTCGGGTTTGAATTCCTCAAGCACATAGCCCGTCTCTGTTTTACGATACAGAAAAAGTGGACGTTTTGCCCCGGTGTACTGGATTTCTCCTTTTGAAAAATCAATGCTGCAAAGGCCGGCTTCCATGCCGTCGCGCATCTCATTTTCTTCCTGCTTCAACGATTCCGAAACACCTTCGTCCATCTGACGAATAATGGTTGCTGGGTCCTTCACATTTCGGTCAAATACAATTTTATCAAGGATAGTAGAACCGATCAGACTCATAAAAGCGCCCGGTACGCCGTGCCCGGTGCAGTCGCAGGCCGCTACGATAAGACGGCCTTCCTTTTCGGCCACCCAATAAAAATCGCCGCTCACAATGTCCCTGGGTCTGAAATAAACCAATACCTGGTCTGTTGGGATATTTGATTTATCAAGCTTAGGTAAAACCGCTTCCTGAATGTTTTTAGCATAGCGTATGCTTGATTGTATTTCCTGATTTTGTTCTTCAATAATCACGTTTTTTGCCTCCACAAGCTCCTTTTCCATCCGCAGCTCATGGGTTTTTTCCTCAACCGTTTTTTCAAGCCGGTCTTTAGCCCTTAATAACGATGCGGTGCGTATCCTTAAAATAAGATACACAACAATCACCAGGCTAATCGCACACACCAGCCAGAACCAATACATTTTCCAAACCGGTTTTTTAATGATAAAAGAAAATGTTGCCGCTTCGGTAAGCGATTCACCGTCGCTGTTGTAAGCCATTACTTTGAAAGTGTATTCGCCCTCGCCAACTTGTTCAAAATTTGCCTCGCGTGTTGCGCTGAGTTCCGACCATTTGGAGTCGCGGCCGGCAAGCTTGTAACGGAAGCGGATGTTTTCCGAATTTGCCAAACAAAGGGCCGAAAACCTGAACGTAAAATTATGCTTGCCATATTCAAGCTCCGGTTTGATGTCTGTTGACCGCAGCGAGTCATCAATGGTTAAGCCTGTGATGTAGGGCAGAGGTACAGCGGTTTGCGAGTTATTTTCGTTCACAACCACCACGCCTCTTGTGGAGCCGAAGTAAAGCACGCCTTCGCGCGAAATATAAAAGGCATTGGGGTTGAAGAGTCTGCCCTCATCGTTACCGATTTCTATCTTTTTGAAAATGTTTTTGCCGGGATAATATTTGTACAGCGCATAACGAAACGCTACCCACAAATTATCCCGTTTATCATACACCAGCGAATTGCAGTATTTCGATTCAAGGCGCCTGCTGGCCTGAAGTGGTGTGATCACCGTGTCGGTTATTAAATAAATACCATCACCATTGGTGCCAGCAGCCAGCTCATTTTTGCTATTTGAGGCGAAGCAGTTAAAATCGGAAATCAGGCCCGGATCTTTCATCCGCACTTCGTAAACCTGGTCGTCTTCCGAAAAATTAATACCGGTTTGGTGGGTAGCATAGTATGTTTTTCCTCCCAAACTGTAAGAGAAATACACATTGTTATGCAGGAGGCTGTTTTCAACAGAGAAATGCCTGAGAAGACTGCCGTTTTTGAAAATATAAACGCCTTCCTGATCGGTGTTGATGTAGACCTCCTGCCGGGCATTGTTGCCGGTAATGCTGTTGATGGTTAAATTTTTGCCACGGGTAAATGGCATTTGTTTCCCATTCATGGTTTCCGGATCAATTACAAAAAGCCCGCCTCCCGAAGCCCCTGCCCAAATAGATTTTCCGTCAAAATAAAGTGCCGAAACAGTCTGAATTTTTTTGCCGCCAATAACCGAAATGGTTTTACTTGCCGCGCTCCGGCTGTTTGTTACTACAACGCCTCCCGCGGTGCCGTAATACATGTTTCCCAGGCTATCACCCGCTACTGATGAGATGCTTTGCCCACCCATATCCAACAACGAAAAGCTCTGTTCCGATATCCTGAAAAGCCCTTTTCCCGCCGTTGAAACCCAGATGTTGCCCACGCTGTCTTTGGTAATTGAGTTAATCAAACCGCTTATTTGATCGGGAGTAAACCAGTTGAATGTTCCATTGCGCTTATCAATAATGCAAAACGACTCGTCGCGGAACGACAAGTAAAGCATGTTATTTGCCGAATCAAAAAAAAGGCAGGCTACATCTTTACCACTGAGTATGCTTTCGTATGGGTCGGTTAAAATAAAGAGGCTTCCAGTTGCCGCATTGACACGTGCGCGGAGCAAGCCTTTACCCGAAACAGAAAAAAGAAAAACATCATCTTTTTCACGCACCAGTTCTCCGGCATCGCCAATCCAACCGCTTAGTTTTAAAAAGCGCTCCTTTTGCGTTTCAAACAGATACAACCCTTCCGGACTGGAGAGCAGCAGCTTTCCTGTTTCCAATTCGATGGCGCCATTTACCTGATAAATGTCGGAGAAGGGAGTGTAGCGGAGTTTCCCGTCTTTCATTACACCAATCCCGCTGCCTTTTGAAATAAAATAAATGGTTTTTTTATCGCGCGAAAGAACCATGCGGTTAACCGACCCGGCAATACTGTCGTGGCCGGGCAAAAGCGTATCATTTTTGGGATCATAGGTGTATATTTTACCACCAAAAGAACCCAGCCATATCTGCCCTATGTGGTCGCTCAACCCACAATAAATAAAATCGCTGCCATCCGGGCTAATAGTGTAGTTTTTAAAAAACTGCCCGTCAAATTTGGTAAGACCTTTTGTGGTGGCCGACCAAAGGAAGCCCCTCTTGTCCTGAAAGGAATGATAGACAAAGAGATCAGGGAGGCCACTATTAGCATCAAACTGTCTTGTGCCGAAATGCTGCGCAAACAGATTAGGCGCCAGTAATAAAAGAACCGGTAACAGATAATGAATAACCGGCCTCATTGATTAACGAACCGTTGATTTTACGCTGATTTTGTATTTATAACGGGGAACTCCGCCAATGGGGGCTGCAAAAAACGGAACCGGTTGATCGTACTCGTTGGTTACATAAAACACAATGTCGTTTTTGTAATCGCCTTTTTTTACGATTTGAAGATCAAGGCACTTATTTCTCTCTTCGTCCTGCACCTTGTGTTTGCTAACCGACCATTCATTGTCGTTCGAAACCTTCACAAGGTGACCATTCTTAACACTCGAGTACAATTTAATCTGCCCGTCGGTATCAAAATCAAACGTACGTATATTAAAACTCGCTACCATATTATCTGCAAAAGGGTAAACATGGGCAACCGCCCGTGCCTCTGATTGCAGCCTAACACTGTATTCGTAGGCAAAGGCGTTGGCGCCCTCAACACTCACGTTTTCATTTTGCTTTATGCTAAGTGCCAGTTTATACAAATTTCCGTCGTTGCCATTCATGCCGTCAATCACAACTTTAATCACGTAGCCGTCAAGTTCTGGGACCTGTTCTCCCAGCACAGGGTTGAAGGGTCCCATCGTGATCCATTTTTTATCGGCCGAAGCATCTACCCCCAGCACCCTTGATTCAAGCAGGGCCCCGCTTTTGTAATTGCCTTTAGGGTCTACACCTCGGGCATCCTTATCGCTATAGGCCCCTTTACCGCCATATACAGAATACCTCACCTTTGTGTCCCAGCCGGCATCCACTTCGTCGAGTTCGCCACCAGTATCGGCGTCATAAATGCGTAAATAAACCGGAGCGGTTTGACTTTTAGTAATGGTAAAA
>CALMNJ010000102.1 GCA_937868675.1 uncultured Bacteroidota bacterium
GGGTATCCACACGGCCTCAGCTATTTTGCAAATATTGGTTTTTACCTGAGTGTTTGATTTGCTGAAACTGCTGAAGTCGCTGTACGAATAAAGCACTTTGGCCGCCTGGTTCATCAGATCAAAATCAAGGTCGCCATAAACATACCAGGTAAAGGGGTCTCTGAACGGATTTTTTTTTCTTCTTTTTTTTTTATTATAAACGCGTTGAAGCGCATCGTAACGTGCATGGGCTGTTTCTTTTACGGCCTGTATGTTTTGAATTGAAATGGCAGGAGGCAATACCGTATTGAATTTATAAATCCAGTGCTGCCGGTTACTAATCAGGTCCGCACATGAGCTATTGAAGTGGGCCACAAAATTGCGCGCGTTCACGCCGGTGTCTGTTCTCCCGCATCCCGTGAGGCTGACCGGCTCTTTCAAAAGCATCGAAAGTTTTTCCTCAAGCACCTGCTGTACCGTGTTGGGGGTGTTCTCCTGTACCTGCCATCCGTTGAAAAAACTGCCATTATAGGACAAAGTCAAAAAAAACCGCGACATCGAGCAAAGGTAAGATTTTAGTACTTTAGCGGCCTGTAAATTATGCCAAAAAACAAAAAGAATTTTGTACTCGAAAACCTGGAAGTGGTTGACATCAGTGCCGAAGGAAAGGCGATTGCGAGACACGACGGACTGGTCGTGTTTATTGATGGTGCTGTTCCCGGCGATGTGGTGGATGTTTTGGTATATAAAAAGAAAAGCAGCTACGCCGAAGCGCGCACTCAACGTATCGTATCGCCTTCTGCCAAACGCACGGCTGCAGTTTGCAGCCATTTCGGCACTTGCGGAGGTTGTAAATGGCAAAACCTTTCCTACGATGCACAACTTCAGTTTAAGCAGAAATATGTGTTCGATGCGTTTACGCGTATAGGCAAACTTAGCTTTAGCGAAATACCCCCGGTGCTTCCAAACAGCGAGACCTATTATTACCGTAACAAATTGGAGTTTTCATTCTCAAACAAAAAGTGGCTCACCGCACAGCAAATGCAGGAAACCGAAAACATTGCGAATCGCGACGCGCTGGGGTTTCACATTCCGGGAATGTTCGACAAAATCCTGGATATTGATAATTGCCATTTGCAGCAGGAACCAAGCAACAGTATCCGCAATGCCGTAAAAGAGTTTGCTCTTCAACGAAAACTCACTTTTTTTGATATCAGGAATAAAACAGGATTCCTGCGTACCCTCATGATACGCACTGCCAGTACTGGCGAGGTGATGGTGCTGCTGGCAGTTTACGAGTGGCTCGAAAAAGAACTGTATGAGTTGCTTGACTTTTTGAAAGAAAAATTTCCGGACATTGCATCGCTGCAATACACACACAACAGCAAAGCCAACGATACACTTCAGGGCCTGGATATTAAAACTTGGTACGGCCGCGACCACATTATTGAACAAATGGAAGGGCTAAGGTTTAAAATAAGCGCCCGCTCCTTTTATCAAACCAATTCCAAACAGGCGTATGAACTCTATAAAGTAACGCGCAACTTTGCCGGACTTACCGGCAATGAAGTGGTGTACGACCTTTATACAGGCACTGGTACCATCGCCAACTTTGTGGCCCGAAATGCACAAAAAGTAATCGGAATCGAATACGTGGAGGACGCCATTCTTGATGCCTGGCAAAACGCGAAAGAAAACAATATCACCAATACCATGTTTTTTGCAGGCGACATGAAAGATGTGTTGAACCCGGACTTCATAGCCGCACATGGTCGTCCCGATGTTATTATTACCGATCCGCCACGGGCCGGCATGCATGAGGATGTGGTTAAAACCATTCTGGCCGCCGCCGCACCAAAAGTAGTTTATGTAAGCTGTAATCCGGCCACTCAGGCCCGCGATCTTTCGCTGATGCAGGCCAGCTACAACATTGTTAGGGTGCAGCCGGTTGATATGTTTCCGCAAACGGCACACGTTGAAAACGTAGTCTTGCTCGGGCTAAAAACCAGCTAAAGCACGCCGAGCAATCTGGCCATGCTGTCTTTTATTTCCTATCTTTAAAAAGTAATTTAGCTGTATGAAAAAAATACTGGTTGCCAACCGCGGCGAAATAGCCTTGCGTGTCATGCGCAGTGCCCGTGAAATGGGAATAAAAACCGTTGCGGTATTTTCTGAAGCCGACCGCAATGCGCTATTTGTTCGTTATGCCGACGAAGCGGTTTGTATCGGACCTCCGCCAAGCTCACAATCCTATCTGCGAGGCGATAAAATTATTGAAGTGTGCAGGCAGCTTAACGTGGATGCCATACATCCGGGCTATGGATTTTTGAGTGAGAACGCCGATTTTGCCCGTAAAGTAAGGGCCGCCGGCTTAATTTTTATTGGTCCGAGTCCCGAAAGCATGGACATGATGGGCGATAAGCTGAGTGCAAAAGCTACAGCAAAAAAATTCAAGGTACCCATGATACCGGGTTCTGATGGTGCGATAAGTGATGTAAATGAAGCCATTAAAGTGGCGCGGGAAGTGGGATTCCCATTATTGATAAAGGCAAGCGCCGGCGGTGGAGGCAAGGGCATGCGCCTGGTAGAACGCGAGGAGGATATTGAGGAACAAATGAAACTGGCTGTGAGCGAGGCTATTTCGGCTTTTGGTAACGGCGCCGTTTTCATAGAGCGATATGCCAGCGGACCCCGCCATATTGAAATACAGCTTCTGGCCGATAATCATGGCAACTGCGTTTACCTTTTTGAGCGCGAATGCAGCATCCAGCGCAGACATCAAAAGGTAATAGAAGAGGCGCCAAGCTGCGTACTCACTCCTGAGTTGCGTGAAGCAATGGGGAAGTGCGCCGTTGATGTGGCCAAAGCCTGTAACTACAGCGGAGCCGGAACCGTTGAATTTTTAGTTGACGACAAACTCAACTTTTATTTCCTTGAAATGAATACCCGCCTGCAGGTGGAACATCCGGTTTCGGAATTTATTACCGGCCTCGATCTTGTAAAAGAACAAATAAAAGTGGCCCGCAACGAAAAACTGAGCTTTACGCAACAGGATCTCAAAATAAACGGCCATGCCCTCGAGGTACGAGTATGTGCCGAGGACCCGGCCAACAATTTTTTACCGGATATTGGCAAACTCCTGGTGTATAAAACACCCTCGGGCCCCGGCGTTCGGGTTGACGATAGTTTTGAGGAAGGAATGGATATTCCAATCTACTACGACCCCATGATTTCAAAACTTATTGTACACGGTAAAAACCGCACCGAAGCCATTGAAAAAATGCTGAGGGCGATTGACGACTACCGCATAGTTGGAGTAGAAACCACACTCGAGTTCTGCAAGTTTGTGCTGAATCATGAGGCGTTTGTGAGTGGAAAATTCGACACCGGATTTATAAAAAAACACTTTACACCCGACGTGCTGACCACTCCGCAAAATATGGAACTGGAAGAAGTGGCGGTATTGGCCGGAATTTTGGCATTTAACGATTCAGCCACAAAATCAGGATCGGCTTCGGCCGATGGTGTTAAAAAAAGTAAATGGAAAGAAAACCGACTCAATTAAAACAACCCTGGGTCGTTAACTTATTTTAATAATAACCCCGGCTTTTCGCTCAGCAACCCGACCCGTTTACTAACTATCTTAAAGTAGCGGTTGCAGGCACGAAACTTGTGGGTTACCTTTAACGTAAGACAACATTAACAGGAAAGATGAACCAGCGACCGAACATAAAAACTCCGCTGCCAAAAACACTGGCCCTGCTTTTTTTTATTTTCAGCCTTTCCATCTCAAAATCACAAGTTAATCCGGCTTACGATATTTTAAATGCACCCCAAAACGGGATACGAACTCTGGCAACCGTTGTGAATGGCGACACGCTTCCCTTGGTGAATCTTGAAACAGTTGAGGTTTTTACCGAATACACTTTTAAAACACAAAAACAGCGTGAAAAATGGACCAGTATCAGACACAATGTAAAGGTAGTGTATCCATACGCCATACTTGCGGCTGCTAAATTGAAGGAATATGATGTGGCGCTTACAAAAATCCCGACAGAAAAAGAACGCAAAGCCTTTATAAAAAACTGCGAAAAAGACCTGCGCGCCGAATTTGAAGATCAGTTGAAAGGGCTTACTGTGACACAGGGTGTGATTTTGATGAAATTGATAAACCGCGAAACCGGCAAAACAACCTACGATGTGGTGAAACAGCTTAGAGGTGGATTTCAGGCCACGATGTGGCAAACAGTAGCCCGGATATTTGGTCATAACATGAAAGTGGAATACGATAGCGCCGAGGAAGATATTATGATTGAGCGGGCCATAAAACTGATTGAGGACGGCAGGTTTTGATTAAATTCATTACCTTAGTCCCATGCGTATATTCACAGTTTTATTTTTATTCTTAACTCTTACCGTAAGTTCGCAAACAAAAAAATCTGTTGCTGGAACCAAGACCCCTGCACCCGACTCGGTTGCAGCTCCGGTTGTGGAGGCCGATACAACTGATCCTGTTGAAGAGTCGCTTAAAGCCGAAAGAAAATTTGGTGTTTATACCCGTAAGCCGCGCAAATCTGATAAAAGGATGAAGTTGTGCATCAATCTTGTCAGCCCCACGGCTATGTACAATCTTTGCGTGAACGATTCCATTTGCAAATACCCCGAAAAATCCAGGATTTTGTTCGAAAAAAGCGAGGGCGATTCAACCTTCGCTCTGGTGTTTGTAGAGGCATTCACAAAAGTAAACGACAGGCCCCAGTGCGATGCCGGCAAAGAAACCAAACTCTTTTTTATCCGATGGAATACCAATACCAATAAGGCCACCTGGAAACAACGCACGGTTTCATCATGCATTAAAGTTATTACCAACATGACCAAAGATCCCATTATTAACTGGGACGGTAGCGCACCCCTCATCGTAAATTACCACAAGGGAGGAAACAACTTTATTGAACTTAAGTTCGATCCGCAGAACTATAAGCTTGGTTTTCAGAGTTCGGCCGCTGCTGAATAATTCAGCGTTCCTAAGCGCGCCTGCTTGATTTTGCGATTTCTCTTTACCCTACGCGCTTTAAAAATGCAGTCGAATATTCCTCAACAAACGGTATCAGTTTAAACACACGGGCTCAAACACCAAGCATGTCTTTTAGTTTTGAGTAAGCGGTTCGGCTTATAGGTACTTTTTTTCCGGATTTAAGAAGGGCTACATAGCTGTTTTTTTCGAGCGGCTCAATCCGGGTGAGTTGTTTAAGATTAATAATATAAGAACGGTGTGCCCTGAAAAACTGCAACGGGTCCAATACGGATTCGTAGTGATTCATTGTTTTCTTCTTGAGAAAATAGCTGTTAGCCGTAAAGATTTTCACGTAATCGTCGAATGCTTCCATGTATAGGATCTCATCAACCGGCACGATGCTTATCTCAGAATTATTGCGTACCACAATCCGGTTTTTCTCCTCCGGTTGCCGCGCACTGTTTTCAAGTAAGTGTTTTACATTTTCTTCCCGGCTTTCGTCATTCATTCGTTGCCGCCATTTTTCAATGGCAGAATAAAAGCGCTCTTTACTGAATGGCTTGAGAAGATAATCAATGGCATTGGCCTCAAACGCTTTGATAGCGTATTCGTCGAAGGCGGTGGTAAATATAACCGAAGGCACTGTGTCAAGCATCTCCAGCATTTCAAACCCATTAATTTTTGGCATTTGAATGTCAAGAAAAACGAGGTCTGGTTTAAATTGCATGATAGCTTTCACACCCTCAAATCCATTGTTGCACTCCGCAACTATTTCAAATCCAGGCCGGGCCTGAAGGTACTCGCACACAATGCTCCGTGCCAGGGGTTCGTCGTCAACGATGATCACTTTTTTGCTCATGACGTTTGTGGAATTTTAAGCCGGGTAACAAATGTGTTTTCCGTTTTTTCTGTACTAAGCAAATCGTTGCGCGAATACAGCAGGAACAACCGGCGCTGAATGGAACTGAGCCCAAAGCCTGTGCCGCGACTGGCGCCCAGGGTTTTCTCATCAAACGGATTCCGCACTTCAAGTACGAGGTAATTATTACTCAACATGGAGCTGATCATTATAGTGACCTCATCAACCGTTCCGTACACACCAAATTTAATGGCGTTTTCAACAACTGGTTGTAATAACAGTGGTGGAATTTTTGCATCCATGGCTTTTTCGTCAAGCTCAAGTGTTACATTCATGCGATGGCCAAAACGCACTTTTTCAATGTCGAGATATAACTCAAGGTGCTCCATGTCCTCCTTAAGGCTTATGATCTGGTTTTCGTCTTTGCGCAGGGTGCCCCGCAGAAAATCTGATAACTGCTGTATCATTTTTCTTGCCAAATCGGGCTTTGATCCGGCAAGTGCGCTGATAGAGTTGAGGCTGTTAAACAAAAAATGGGGTTGCAGTTGCTGCCGCAGCTTGGCCAGTTCGGCCTCGCGTGCCAGTTGTTCGGTTTGGTTTTTGCGCTGCGATTCTTTCTGCTGGTCTTCAATCACGTTCCAAAGCCAGTTAAGTACACTCACAAACGAGAGCATCAGAAACGAAAAACCGAAACGAATCGGTATGGAATTGGTTACAAATTCAGTATATGAAACATCACCCGGAAAAAAATAGAGCAAAATCCACTTAATTCCGGTGCAAAACAGGGCGGTAATGCTCACAGCAAACACCAGTCTGAACAATCGCTGACCAAGGCCTGGCTGATAAAACCGGTAAAGGATCACTGCACTCAGGCAAACCAGTGCAAGCAAAAAACTGGAAATGGCCGCATCCCCAAAGGAGAGTTTCCAGCTAAGGCCCATCCGGTGCAGAATAAATGCATGAATGAGCAGCCATACCAGCCACCATGCGGCATAAGCGAGCGCAAAATTACGGATAGAATATCGCAGGTTCCAGCTCAAACGGTTCAGGCAAAGTTGAGGTTTTTTACCTGTATTTCCATTGATTTTTGGCGAACGTAATGCACAAACGAAGTGCCGTCGTGGGTTTTGTGGGTGTTTGAATAGAGTTGTTGTCCGTCGCTCATCTCTTCCAGCGAGTAAACTTCAGGCACATCAATAAACTTCCAGCTCACACGCTGATTTGCCTGGTTAACAAAGGTTTCCTCCTCGTTTTTGCCAATTCGCCTTGCTTTGTAAAAGGCGTCCTCGGCATTGCGCGCTTCAATAACACGGATTTGCTCATCAAATTCGGCAAGCCCGTTACTGTTTTCGATTTGGATACTGAACATCAGTTTTGTGAGATAGCGTTTCATGGTTGCAATGGTTTTAAGTTTTTATGCCGATTTAATTTCAATTCCGCCCATAAACGTTGTTCCGGTAAGGATTAGTAATTTGCCACTTTCGCCGGGTGCGCCAGGTACGGATATTCTTTTATCTTCCACACTACCCATCACCGTTACGAGTTCGGAGCGTATTTCCCAGTTTGCCGGAACGAGCAGTTGCGTTCCTCCCAGAGCCTGGGTTATTTCGAGCTTTGCGTCGGGTGCCAGATCGGCCTGCAACAGGTTTAGCTGGGTACCTCCAAAAATGTTTGTTACTTCGCCACCCTTGAAATTTTTAGACAGGATATTTTTTTTTACGCCTGCAAAAAAAGCAGTGCTTTCTATCTTATCGTCGCTGCTCGACGAACTGACCTCGTGTTCCTGCCAGTTTTCCCAGCGTTTCCTGTGCTCATAATGAGCCTTTTGCCAATGCCTGCGAAATCTATCCTCAAACCTGCGACGCGGCTTAAAAATGATAAAAAGCCCCACCGCAATCAGCACAATTGGTAACATAAATGGCCTGAGGTTCATTTCAGGATAAAAATCGTTCATAAGAAATAACCCGCCTACACCAACCAGTATGATCCAGGCCGGGTGCATGAATTTGTGTTTTACAGCAAACACCACCCCAATGCCAATGAGCAGCATTTTCCAGGTAAAAAGCCAGAACGGTAATTCGGCCCCAAGCTCTCTGGCAAGAAAAAGGGCTCCAATTCCTGCAATTAAAATACCACCCATCACTTTGCCACGTCTCTGTTTTCTTTCCCAACGACTCCACATTTCTTCTCTTTCCTTCAACTTTCCGGTGTCCTGATTTTCCATATTGATTTCTTTTTTTTGTAAAATTACTATGACAAAGGGCGCCCGGCAAGGCTAATTAGGCCGGATAAAGGTAAGGGTCGGCGAACGGTACCTGCCGGGCGGTGAACGGTAATTAGCATGGTTAGTATGAGAGAAAATCGAAGGGAATTTATACATTTACCAACTGTGGAAATTAAACGTAGTTTATTCACCCTTTGTTTGGCTTTAATGGCTTTTGCAGGCCTTACACAAACAACTGTTTTCAGTGAAAACCATCGCTGGGGAATAAAAGAAAAGAAAGAGGTGATTGTGGCGCCGGTTTATGATTCGGTGTTTAATTTCGACGAGTCGGGCAAGGTGTGCATGGTATGTTTTAAGCTGAAATCGGCTGCCCCCGCCAACAAAATTATCCGGGTCAATAATGGGTATAAAATTTATTGTAACTATCTGAATCGGTCGGGGAAGAAGCTGAACATCAAAACAGAAGACCAGGACACCTGCACCGTATTTTCGCTTGGTAAAAGCAGTTTCAAACAGTACACCGAATATCCTTCAAGTTTCGCAGTGGCAGTTAAAGGAAAAAAATATCTGGTTGGGAAAGATTTTAAACAGATCACATTCAAAGGGTACCACGATGTAAGCCCAAGTGTGGATCCCGGATTTTATAACGTTCAGATCATGGACGAGAACGAAATTGTGTATGCCGGACTAATTGACAGGAACGAAAATGTTGTAATACCCGCGGCCTATTCGCATATTAAAATAAATCCTGCCGACTCGCTCATAATGGCGTGTACAGCCGGCGTAAAAACAGGGGCCGACGACGATGTTTTTAATTATGACGGTAAAAAACGCGACAGTTATCGCCGCCATGTTGAAATGGCTACAAAAAATTATGTGGTCCAAAAGATCTTCGAGCCCAAGGAACACTTTGTGATTGTGAACCTGAAAACCAAAGAAGAAAAGAACCTTCAGGCCAACGAAGTGTATTTCTACGAACAGGATGAGATTCTGATCCGCATAAAAGACGATTGGTATGTTTACGATCTTAAAACCGATCAGAAAAAACCCAAACAATACTAAAACGAAAAATGTACCGTATAAAGACAAAACAAACCGCGTAATTTTAAGTTTTGTTTCCCGACTTTTGTTAACTGTATAAAAATTTACACCATGATCTCTACAAAAAT
>CALMNJ010000103.1 GCA_937868675.1 uncultured Bacteroidota bacterium
TGTGTTTACAGACGAAGTACCGGCAGGATTGCCAATCAAAATTGCCAATGTGAGCAATCTTGCCAACATACAGGTTCTTTCCACCATCAACCAGTTTAGCATGACCACCCCGCACAACCCATTTATTGTAAACAACAACTATTGTTTTGTGAGCAGCTACGAAGACGGGATTCAGCTTTTTGATATTTCGGTACCTGCTTCCCCACAACTGCTGGGCTATTTTGACACCTACCCACAGGGAGGTGGAAATATTGGAAATTGGGGAAACAATTATTCCGGACAGTGGGGCTGTTATCCGTTTTTTCCAAGTAAGAACATATTTGCTTTGGATATGCTCAATGGTTTGTTTATGCTGCGCACACCGCTTTATCCCAGCAATATTAACGGAATTGAAAACGCATCGGATAGCAACAAAGACGATTTGATTTTATTTCCCAATCCGGCCAACGATAGGGTTTATCTGAGCTTTCCATCCATAAAAAACAAGTCTGATTTAAGGCTTGAAATACGTTCGTTGGATGGCCAGTTATTGGAACAACACAAGTTGCTTGCCACGTATAACGGAACTGATTTTGTTGAAATAAAAACAGCGGGGCTTTCTCCGGGCCTTTATTTTTTTAAGCTAATTTCGGGCAGCGAACCAGTTATGGTTCAAAAAATAATTATCAGGCATTAATGATGTTCGACAAAAAATCAGTTATAGGCGTTGCCGGCAGCGGCGCCATGGGAGGCGGAATAGCTTTGGTGGCAGCCACAGCAGGTCACAATGTAATTGTGTACGATAATAATCTTGCGGCGCTTAAAAAAGCGGAGGCCAATCTTGCCAGTTCACTTGGCAAGCTGCTTGAAAAACAGAAAATAACAAGCGCGCAGCGCGATCAGATCATCGCCTCACACAAATTCACGGATCGTCTTAGTGAACTTTCGGCCTGTGCTTTGGTGTTGGAAGCCATTGTTGAGAATCTGGAAATAAAAAAATCCCTGTTTGGTGAGCTCGAAAAAACATGTTCAGACACGTGTGTTTTAGCAACCAACACGTCTTCACTGTCGGTCACATCCATAGCCGCCGCGTGTAGCAATCCTTCGCGGGTTATTGGTATCCATTTTTTTAATCCCGCCACGTTGATGCCTCTGGTTGAAATCATACCGGGCATCGCCACACAAAAAAACATTACCGGACACTGTAATGAGTTAATCCAATCCTGGGGAAAAACAACCGTGGTGGCTAAGGACACTCCGGGTTTTATCGTGAACCGGGTTGCCAGGCCGTTTTACAGTGAAGCGCTTCGGATTTACGAGGAAGGCATTGCCGATATGGCTACCATTGACAAAGCCATGAAGGATGCTGGTTTTAGAATGGGGCCGTTTGAGTTGATGGATCTGATAGGGCACGATGTAAATTATGTCGTTACCGAAACGGTGTGGAAGCAATTTTACTTCGACCCGCGGTTTAAACCGGCGCTGTCGCAAAAGCGGCTGCTTGAAGCCGGGTTTCTGGGCCGCAAGAGCGGGCGCGGTTTTTATAATTACGCAACCGGCGAACCGCTGCCGCTTGCATCGCCGGATGCGGAGCTTTCTTCAAAAATAGTATTGCGGATTTTATGCATGCTTATTAATGAAGCGGCCGATACACTTTACTTAAACATTGCGAGCCGAGAGGACATTGATCTTGCAATGACCAAAGGGGTTAACTACCCAAAAGGTCTGCTGAAATGGGCCGACGAAATTGGCATTGAAAAAATAGTTGAACTGCTTTCTGAACTCAGGGATTTTTATGAGGAAGACCGGTACAGGATAAGCCCTATGATCAAAAACCTGATTAAAGAAAAAAGAGGCTTTTATTGATATTAACAACCACGCATTGAAATTATCGTTCCCGGGCGCGATCAAAACTTGCCTGAATTAGGTGTAATTGTTATATTTGTTAGGATTGACTGACACATGAAAAAGTATTTCGCCTGGTTTGGCAATCCTAACAAATATAACAATTACACCTAATTCAGGCAAGTTTAGGTGTAATTGTTATATTTGTTAGGATTGACTGACACATGAAAAAGTATTTCGCCTGGTTTGGCACCATCGTTCTGATAACAATGCTTGGCCTCTTTGCCTGCAACAAAAAGAAAAGCAGCGGCATAACTCCAACTTACAGTACCAACGGCGGAAGCGGGAATCCGTTTCCCAACAATCCAACGGTAAGTGGTAATACTACCCCCACGAATCCGGCTACCGAAAACTCGGTT